>CAZKIZ010000269.1:0-5057 GCA_964552935.1 uncultured Rhodohalobacter sp.
GTTTAATTCTATATCGTAACGCAGGGTCTGGTTGCGAAACGCTTCATTGAGCGAGCCGGACTGGATATTTGCAAATCCTTCGGATGGCGGCACGATTAGCACCCTTTTCTCTCCTTCGCGCATTCCGATTAACCCTTTGCGGAGTCCGTTTGTGAATGCCCGCTGAATCTGAAAGTTACGCGGGAATGCCGGCTGAATGTTGAGAACCGTGACCGGATCGGGAGAGGTTCTGTTGTTTTGATAGGAGCTGTAGATAATATCGCCATCCATCGTACGGAGCGTGACGAAGATAAAGAGCTGATCGCGAATTACAACGCGATCTTCGCCGCGGCCTTCCTCAATAATATACTTTTCTATACCATCCTGAACCGGCTCAGCTTCAACATTACTGATATTAAAAGGCTCAGGTACGTTATCAAACGTTGGCTCCTGAAGCCCAATATTGGAGTCGGTAGAACATGCGGCAGCAAAAGCGATAAGCAGCAGAAATAGAGAAATAGAGAAGAGAGACGTATTCTTCATAAAAGAGATATAAAAAAGTTAGTTCAAATTTTTAGGGATATTGCGAATATCCGCTGAGTTTAAGTAGAAACTGACTTTAAGAGTCGCAGACCTAAAACAATTCAGCCTTCAAGATCGCAATAATTTTGCCCGTATAAAATAATTTTAGAGGATTGCTCACATCTATGTACTTCCACCTAACGCGGCATCAAGCTCTTTCTTGCGTTGTCGCTGGGCAAACCGGCTTAAAAGAATCGAAAACTGGTATAAAAGAATCAGTGGCAGTGTAATCATCAGCTGCGATACGGGATCGGGTGGGGTGAGCACGGCTGAAAGCACAAGTGCTCCTACGATGGCGTGGCGCCTGTACATTCTCATCCCTTCAGGTGTTACAATGCCCACCTTCGACAGAAAGTAGCTAACCACAGGAATCTGGAACAGAATTCCGCAGGAGAGTGTCCATAGCGCTACGGAGGTGAAATATTCATTGATATCAAATTCATTACTGATTACATCAGAGATGACGAACTGGGCAAAAAACTGAACCGCAAAAGGAACCAGTATAAAGTACCCGAATGCAATGCCGAGCAGAAAGAAAAAGTTAATGAACAGTGCGTTCAGAATGGTTTTAAGTTTCTTTCCCGAGCCCAGAGCCGGTTCAATGAAGGACCAGAGCTGGTAAAACAGAACGGGAGAACCGATGATTGCCCCAATAATGATGAGAGTGCCCCAGTAGGTGAAAAACTGACCGGGAAGCCGTCGTGAAATCAGTGAAAGATCGATGGCGTTCAGCGGCATGATCCGGTACATGAAAAAGTCAGCCCTTGCAGGCCCAAGGATAAACTCCTGGATGAAAAAATCAGCGAAGATAAAGGCGATCACAATTCCGACGGCAACGCCGATCAGACCTTTTAAAATTCTCCAGCGGAGTTCTTCAAGATGATCCAGGAATGACATGGAAGCCGTGGGGTCGATCTTTGGAGCTTTGGCCTTTGGAAGAATAGACCCCATAATTTTTCTTCTTGACGGATCTTGATCCGGAGAATCACTCATACAAAAACCTGCGGTTGAAATACAAAATGTTGACTCTGTAGATAAACGGAGTACAATGGCTTAGTGAAGCCGGCCCATAGATTTCGCAAAATGTAATGTTTAATCACAGAGGCCATGTTTCGGCTAAACCTCACTCAAATCGTAGAGTGGGAATCTGGTACAGATCTCTTTGACCTGTGCCTTAACCGTCTTCAAATTATTTTCGTCATCCGGGCTTTTCAAAACGGTATCGATCAGCTCAAATACCTGTCTGAATTCCTCTTCACCGAATCCGCGGGTGGTAAGTGCCGGCGTTCCGATTCGAATACCTGAAGTAACAAACGGGCTCTCGGTGTCGAACGGAACCATGTTCTTGTTTACGGTTATTCCGGCCTTGTCGAGAGCTTCTTCAGCAATTTTTCCGTTCAGGCCTTTATTCCTGAGGTCTACGAGAACAAGGTGATTATCGGTTCCGCCGCTGACCAAATTATACCCGTTTGCCGTAAATTCCTCAGCCAGGCGTTTTGCGTTCGTTTTTACCTGCTTTTGATAGTCGATAAAATCATCTTTCAAAGCCTCCCCAAACGCAACCGCTTTGGCAGCGATCACATGCATCAGGGGACCGCCCTGGCTTCCTGGAAAAACGGCGGAATCGAGGACTTCACTCCAGTTTTTTACCCGGCCCGATTTCCTGGCGGTTACACCCAGTTTGTTTTCACCGTCGTTGCCAACCAGAATCATTCCGCCTCTTGGGCCGCGAAGTGTTTTGTGTGTGGTGGTGGTTACAACATCACTGATATGAATTGGATTGTTGAGCTGTCCGGCAGCAATAAGCCCCGCCGTGTGAGCCATGTCCATCCATAAAAAGGCACCAACCTCATCAGCAATATCTCGAAAGGCCTGGTAGTCAAAATCGCGCGGATAGGCACTCGCCCCGATAGAGATCATTTTTGGCTTTACCTTTTTCGCTTTCTCGCGCACCTTGTTCATGTCGATACGGCCGGTCTCCTTCTCTACGCCGTAGAACTCTGCCTTGTACGTGATGCCCGAAAAATTAACGGGTGAACCGTGCGTGAGGTGTCCGCCATGGCTCAGATCGAGCCCGAGCAGTGTATCGCCGGGATTCATGAAAGCCAGGTAGACTGCCGCATTCGCGGAGGCACCGGAATGGGGCTGAACGTTTACCCAGTCGGCATCAAAAAGTTTTTTTGCCCGATCCCGCGCAAGGTCCTCAATTTTGTCCACAAATTCGCAGCCGCCATAGTAGCGTTTGCCGGGATAACCTTCCGCGTATTTGTTTGTGAGCACTGTTCCCATCGCCTCAATGGTTGCCCTTGACGCAAAATTTTCAGACGCGATCAATTCAAAATTAAAGTTTTGGCGTTCTGTTTCCTGGCGTATGTAGCCGGCAACTTCCGGATCTTTGTGAAGCAGTTCATCCATGATAATCTATTTGTCTGTGAGAGTGTGAATTTTGTTGACCCGCCGTTCATGCCGTCCGCCTTCAAAGTCGGTATCGAACCACGATTTCAGGATATCGGTAAGCTCTTTTTTATCGAGACTGCGTCCGGGCAGGCAGAGCATGTTGGCATTGTTGTGCTGGCGGGTGATGGAGGCGACTTCCGGGTTGTAGACAAGAGCTCCCCGCACATTTGGATATTTATTGGCGGTCATGCACATTCCCTGGCCACTGCCGCAAATCAGGATTCCCTGTGCGTGTTCACCGCTGCTGACCTTTGCGGCAACTTGAACTGCAAAATCGGGATAGTCCACGGAGTCCGGTGTATGGGTTCCAAAATCGATCGGCATATGGCCCATTTGCTCAAGGATTTCCTTGGTAATTTCTTTGGCTTCATAGCCCGCGTGGTCACTGGCGATAGGGATAATCATAGCGCATAATGATGGTGAAAAGTGATAATCTTACAGACTTTAAATATCTCTAAAAAAACGGTCAGTAGAAAACCGTTTTATTGGAAATATGGGAAGGGGTCTTCATCGGACGATTGCTTTTTTCGTCCGATGAATGAGAGGGCTGGATGCTTTATCAAAGGATACCACTGAACTCAAATAAGCCCAAGAGTTAAATTTAGGTTTGATGTTTCGCCTGAAGGTGGGCTTTGATGGGGATATGGGCACATGAACTCGTCCGACGAAAAAGGCAATCGTCGGACGAGGGGGTGTATTAAATCAACGATCTACTCAAATGTTCGGGAATCATCTGATAAGACATGCGTTCGAATTCTTCGCTTGATTCTGGAAGGTCCAGAAGATTAGTTGCAAGGGGTTGGTTGCATAGTTTGCCATTGCGGTACCCTGCATAGTCAGAAAATGAAGAGAATTCATACTCATTTAAACGTCTTACAATTTTAGCTTTGAGTGGATTTTGGTGAATATAGTTGAAGCAGATCAATGGGTAGTACTCATCAGCGGACTTATCAGAGTTGAGTTTGATTGCTCGTGTTTTCTGCTGGAAAAGAGAACCAGTCCGGCTATACTTACGATTGATTGCTTTGGTGTAAGAACTGAGTAACGTGGCGATATCTTTGTTCAATGTAGATATTTTATCAGTTTCGTTTCGGCACTGATCATCATCCTTAACCCGAATCATCCAGTGAAAATGATTTTTCATCAGGCACCATGCCAAGATATCTGCACAATTTAAGATGTGAGTGCTCATTTTTTTGAGAAAGTATAGATAGTTGATCCTCTCAAAAAATATATTTTGACTATTGTTTCCTCTGTTGTAAACGTGATAAATTTCACCTGGTTCAAAATTCATATCGTACTCTCTTTTTGTGTTAATCTACAGTTCTCTTGTTGTTTGGATATAGAAATAAAAAATAATTTAGATGTATAGTCAAGGAGTTAATATTCATCGGATCCCGAAAACTTTCGGGAAATTTTTCGATGCCGATGAACGAGAGGGCTGGAAGCTTTATCGAAGGATACCACTGAACTCAAATAAGCCCAAGAGTTAAATTTAGGTTTGTTGCTTCGGCTGAAGGTGGGCTTTGATGGGGATGTGGTCAAATGAACTCGTCCGACGAAAGATGCAATCGTCGGACGAGGGGTTGTTTCTTCATCGGACGATTGCATTTTTTCGTCCGATGAATTGAAGAGGGCTGGAAGTTTGATCAATGTACAACTCGGAACTCAAATAAGCCCAGAGGTTGAATTCAGGTTTGGTGCTCCGGCTGACGGTGGGCTTTGATGGGGATATGGGCACATGAACTTGTCCGACGAAAAAGGCAATCGTCGGACGAGGGGTTAGATCTTCATCGGACGATTGAATTTTTCGTCCGATGAATGAAATGGATGGATGCTTTGTCAAAGGATGCCACGGAACTCAAATAAGCCCAAAAGTTGATTTCGGGTTTGTTGCTTCGGCTGACTGAGGGCTTTGATGGGGATGTGGTCAAATGAACTCGTCCGACGAAAAGTGCAATCGTCGGACGAGGACTTTTATAATTCTGGTCGCAGGAAGCGGGTTATGACGGTGTCGGTTGAGATGCTGCCGAAAACTC
>CAZKIZ010000270.1:0-5055 GCA_964552935.1 uncultured Rhodohalobacter sp.
CAGAGTGAGGGTGGGATATTGACTCCCCGAACTCCGCGGAAAACTCCCCGTAATCTGCGCGAAAAACTATAGAGGCTATTCACGCTTCCAGGAAGCCTTGATGACGATTTATGGGTACTCGCAAATGACGCAGATGAATTGCTGAGTTAAGGACTGTACTCAATCTCCCTGAACTCAGCGGCATACTCCCCGTAATCCGCGCGAAAAACTCTGCGAGCGGAACGTTGTTGCAGTCAATTCAATTTTTGGATCGACAGTAAATCACATATAAGCAAGCAGAATGAAAGAGCTAACGAAACCGGAGATCAGCAGAATTGTTGAAATGGCGTGGGAAGATCGTACCCCTTTTGATGCGATCGAATTTCAGTACGGCCTGGGTGAAGATGAGGTGATCAATCTCATGAGAAGCGAAATGAAATCGTCGAGTTTCAAAATGTGGCGAAAGCGGGTTTCAGGCAGAGATACTAAACACCGCAAACTTCGAAAAGAGAATGTGGACCGTTTTAATAGCCCTAAGAAATATTGATCTGAAGCGGGTAAAATTCAAGTCCCGAACCAGGGTTGTTGAAAATCTTTTGCATTACGGCTCAATCCGCATGGTCCCTTCAAATGCCTCTTCAAGCAATTTCGTGATATTCTCACTACTCACAGGGGCTGGATTGGGAAAAATTGACTTAGATATCAGACTGGCTGCTTTGGCGCAATTTTGCTTTCTAAAGCCGATCTCCTGCAAGCTGATGGGGTTATTTAGTTTATCGGAAATCTGCCTCAGGGTGAGGGGAGGATGATCGGATCCGAACGCAATTCGAAAATCAGAATGGATCTGTTTGTCAAGAAATTTCCACTGGTAGTTAAATATGTAGGGTAGAAGCACGGTGTGGGCTGATGCGTGATCAATCCCGAAACTGCCGCCAAGAACATGCGCTGCTTTATGATGGAGGCCCATGCTAACTTCACACAGAGATTTCCCGGCGAGACAGGCGCCAAAAAGGAACTTTTCATTAATTTGCTCATTAAGCAGACGCGCTTCAGAAAGCTCATTCATTCCCCGAAGCAACATCTCTAACCCCTGAACTGCACTATTGTAGGTAAACGGATTGTTTTCAGAACTGTAGAGAGCTTCAATGAGGTGTGCCATTGCATTCATAGCACTTTTCGTTGCCAGGTCAAGAGGCAGATTTTTTGAAAGTGCCGGATCATAAAATACGTTCTCCGGAAGTACATTCCGGCTCCGCCCAACCTCCTTTTCTCCTCCGGCCGAAATTCCGTATATGTTCGTCATTTCAGAACCTGAGTAGGTTGTTGGTACAGCCCAGATCGGGATGGGGTGTTTCAGCGCAACCGCTTTGGCAAGTCCAATAGCCGATCCGCCGCCAATGGCCAGCAAAATATCCGGCTGTAGTTTTGCTACAGAGTGGCGCGATTTCTGCACCTGGTCCCCGGGAACATGCTGAATAACGCGGCTAAAGTGTTCTGATATTTGAACGCCTTCGAGTCTTGATAACTCTTCAACCTGAACTTTTAACCTTGAAGAAGCAACTACCCAGAATTGAGTCTGTTTCCCTTTTGGAAGTTCATTGCTCAATGCTTCAATGAGTGGTGTGCCAAAAAGTACCCGAACGGGACAGGGCTGATAGGTAAAGTTCATGAGACGATTGTGGTTTGATTTCCTTTAGTTCAGTTAATTGGGGAGGACTACGTATTTCGATGGGATGACAATGTACTGCTGGCAATGTACGAAATCCAGTTTATCTGATTCTGGTATCTCAGGATAGTGCGGTTCACGGCGATCATGAAATCATTATGCCACAGTCAGTTTCTGGGTTGCATATGTGCAACGGAGATTCATGCTTCTGTTTTGGGGCTGACAGGGAGCAATATTCGTACGGTATTCCTGAATATGAGCAGGAGATTGTACACATAAAAAAAGCCATACCGGTAAGGGCATGGCTCAGGGTATATAATAATAAGTTTCGTGTGTTAGTCCACTCGTCGAACTTCGATTGCGCTCAGTCCTTTGGGTGTATCTTCAACGTCAAATTCTACCTCTTCTCCATCATTAAGGCCTTCCTGGAAGCCCAGGTTCTCGATATTGTTTCTGTGAACAAAAATATCTTTGCCACCATCCTCGGGCTCGATGAATCCAAATCCTTTTTCAGCATCAAACCATTTAACTTTTCCGTATTGCATAGTAATAAGTAGTAGTTGAACCCGATAAACCGATACCGGGAGTATTGTAATTGAATTCAATAATACAATTAATTAGCTGAAAAGCCTATTTCTGAAGCAAAAGTGTCTGATTTTTTTTTGATACTTCCGTTTGGCGGAGCAGATCTTGAATACTGTATGCAATATATTCGACCTTAAATATCGAAGTTTACCTCACTATAATTATATTTTTAAATGATTTACAAGTAATCCGGATAGTGAAAAGCGGGAAACTTCCGGTAAATCCTGAAATCGTTGTCACGAATAGATTATCAGCTGAAGTTCCGCCGATTCAGCCCTGATACTATCTAATTCGAATCTTAAAATATGGAGTCAGGCAGACGGTTTATTGAAGGGAAGTTTGAAATCGATACTATAAAAGGTGATTTTTGATCGTATATTTTCAACACATAAAGGTTAAATAACCAACCAAACGGCCAGCCATTGTCCAACCCAGAAGATAAACGGATCACTCTGAACAGAGAGAGTAACGAGCACTCCCGCCGGCTTAAAAGAAGCCTTAAAAAAGTGAAGTGGTCACGTGCGCTGATGCAGATTTTCTGGACTGCCGGCCCTGTTACAACACTTGGTTTGATTGGCGGCTACTATATCGGGTACGGTACGATGCCGTCGATGCAGCTGCTGATCTATTTTGTCAGCTTTACGGTGTTTTCCGGCGTCATTGGCCTGGTGGCAAAAGTTGTCTACGACGGCACGCATGGCCATCTCGAGGAGCAATCGGAGCGCGATATCCTGGACGTGACGGACAAACTGGGCGATTTGATTCTGGTGGCGAGGGATAAAGTGGTTCAGGGATATGAGGGAGATGCCCGCCGGCGCGAGGCTGCCCTGCAGCTGCTCAGAAGAGTAGACCTGACTCCATACGGAGTGACGATAGCTTTCACCGATCTTACCGGTAACAGGGAAATTGGAGACATTATGGGGCAGATTTTCGCCTACCGAAGAATTGGTCTTCAAACCAAAGTACGTGAACTCTATTCGATTCATCGTTCAAAGATCGATGAAATTACCGCTGAGCTGAATGTAAATTCACCGCAGGCGGCAAGAGAACTGAAGCAGTGGTTTACCGGGAACACTTCAGGCCGGCTGAAATACGGAGTTCCCCGGGAAAAATATTTTCTGCAGAGGGTTATGTCGGCTATCGAAAATAACAACCTCTATATCATGACCTTCCGGGATGTGGAGGAGATGATGATTTTAGCGTTTGAACTGATCAGCGGAAGAGAAATTCCCACTCTTATTTTTGACTATTCCGGGAGGTGGAAGCACGCAACTGCCCTGGATGCTCTTGAACAAAAACGCAGTAAGCTGCGTGTAGCACAGGCACGGGGAGGGAATCGAATGCGTGCGCTTGCCGCCTATTTTGTTGAATCCGGTTACGCAACTGCTGAAGAGATTCCGGAAGGCCTTGAAATGAATCAGTTGATTGGGAAAATAACGCGCAGTATGGATCGGTTGTCAGTTCAGGCCATGCATGCGGCAAGAGACCCGCACCTGTCAGCGAAAGAGTTAGACAGAATTGCGGTGGTCATGGAGAACTGCTATGATCTTTACAAGATGGCTCATGACGGCTACAAAGAGTCGGGGAAGAGGTACAGTGAATTTCAGGCAGCGTTGAAAGAGTGGGAAAAAGTGACGGACAAAGCTGAAGGGAAAACCGGAAGGATTACGTTCGGAAGAGGCAAAAGAGGTATCCGCATCAAAGAGGGTGTCATTGGCCTGAACGAGGAGGCCAGGCTGGAAGTTTGCAGGCACCTGGCATGGTATTTCAAGAAAGAGGATGTTTCAAACTACAGCTATACGCTTTTTTCATCATTTAATGATAAAGGGGCGATGTCTGCCCGCCGCCTCGCTATTGAGATAGCCGTTGCTCTTGAGCCGCACATCAATTTATCTAAACCGGAAATTCAGCGTAATATTAATGCAACACGAGCTATATATCTCGGTGGTTTGTCGCCGGATATGAGCGCCGTGCAAAAAGAGGAGCTTGGCAGAAGAATGTCGAAAGAGGCCGACAGCGGTTTGGGCCTATCTGCTATACGCCTCGCAGAAACGCTGGTTCATCAATATCATGTTGAACTGACGGGAGACGCAATCAATTTCCTGAATTATAACTACAACGCCGGCCGAAAAACGCTCGAAAGAATCGCCGCTAGAAAAACTGACCATCTTGATTCTAAAAATACGATTCACGTAGTGCCTCCTGCGGTAAGCGAACCCAAAACCATGTGGAAAAAGGCCGTCCAGGAAATCAAAAAAGCGACATCAAAAAAATGACCTCTAAGCAAACGTTTAAGCCTGTGAAATCACCCGAACGGATTCCTAAACGATTTGCGGAAGGGTGGAACGAGCGCAATGCGGATAAGATAGCTGCACTTTTTGATGAAGACGCTGAATTTGTAAACGTTGTCGGTATTTGGTGGCACAACCGTGAAGATATCCGCCGCGCACATGACTATGGATTGCGGGTGATATTTAATAAATCTGAACTGAAAGTCGGGAAAACATCAGTAAAATATATATCTGACTCTGTTGCGGTGGTTCATGCTCGTATGCTGCTGAAGGGGCAATCTGAGATAAAGGGAGGTACATCAAAAAACCGACAAACTATTTTCAGTTTTGTGGTACACGAAAGAGATGGTGAATGGAGCTGCGCTTCCGCCCATAACACAGACATCGTACCCGGCAAAGAGACCAACTTTATTGACCCCGACGGAGATTTAAAAGCGGTTGATTACAGGCAAAAACTGAAGTGATGATGGTTTCTTGTGAACCTGAGTTCGATTCTTAAAATTATCGGTTATCATAAAAAACTGTCCATAAAGG
>CAZKIZ010000271.1:0-5047 GCA_964552935.1 uncultured Rhodohalobacter sp.
ATTCCTGAGTCAGTCTTTGGATACGACTCGCTGCCCCTTTTAGTTGTCGTAATCCTCGGTTTTGGGATTTTTATCACAGTTCGCCTTGGTTTTATACAGGTTTTCCAATTAAAAGAGGCATTCAAAGTCTTATCTGGTAAATACGATGATCCGGACGATACGGGAGACATCAATCACTTCCAGGCACTGAGTACTGCACTCTCAGCTACGGTTGGTGTCGGTAATATTGCAGGGGTTGCGCTGGCCATACATATTGGAGGACCCGGTGCTCTCTTCTGGATGTGGGTTACCGCTGTCTTCGGCATGGCTATAAAATATACGGAGTGTACCCTTGGGTCGTACTACCGAACGGAAAACAAGGATGGGACCGTTTCGGGCGGACCCATGTATTACATTGAAAAAGGTCTCGGTTCCAACTGGAAATGGCTGGCCGTTCTTTTTGCTATTTCCGGTTCAATTTGTGCGCTTCTTACCGGTAATGCAATTCAGGCCAACACGCTTGCTGATGTAATGAGCACCGAATTCGACATCCCTCTCTATATTACCGGATTATTTACAGCGTCCCTGGTTGCAGCTGTTATCCTTGGAGGAATAAAGAGAATTGGGGCTGTAACGGCACGCCTTGTTCCGCTGATGGCCATTCTTTATGTACTTGGCGGCCTTATCATTTTAATACTCCACTATGATCAGGTCATTCCAGGATTTGTGATTATTCTCACAAACGCTTTCAATCCGCAGGCCGGTGCTCTGGGTGTAGGTTCAGGTGCACTCATTCTGACTCTTAGCTATGGCGTTCAGCGCGGACTTTTTTCTAATGAGGCAGGTCAGGGATCTTCTCCCATTGCAATGTCTGCAAGTAAAACAAAAGAGCCCGTTCATTCAGGCCTTGTTGGTTTGATTGGGCCGTTTATCGATACGCTAGTGGTTTGCACCATTACCGGGCTTGTAATTATCGTTACCGGAGCATGGGATTCACATCACAAATCAACCGTCAACCCATCTGAAGGCAACATTTCCTATACACTCTCGGTACCTGATACAGATTCGGAAATTGATCAGGAAAATGTTTTAGTATTTGAAAACGGATTACCGGTAAACGGCCAGATGCTGCGATACAACGCTCCTGTGGACACCATGTTTGTTGACCCTGATTACTCTGTGCCATTCAATGGTCAAATAGAGCTCATCAGTGTTCGAACAGACATTGAGGAAATCACCGATGATACTGAACTGTTCTTCAGCAGTGCAGGTGCAATGGTTACTGATGAAGATGGGAATCCATTAAGCAACCTTTACGGAGGTGTTGTAGAAAATGTTGCTTCACTCACATCTGCTGCATTCGCGATTGGACTGGCACCGATAATGCCGGGAGGGCAGTACCTGGTTACCATTGCCGTATTCTTCTTTGTAATTTCAACCTCCATCAGCTGGAGTTATTACGGCGAAAGGTCTATCCACTACCTATTGGGACAAAAATCGATCTTCAGTTATCGAATGGTTTTCGTTGCGATGCACTTTTTAGGAGCCATTGTATCCGTTAGCGTTGTGTGGTCATTTGGGGATGTAATGCTCGGAATTATGGCGCTCACAAATATTATTGGCCTCATCGCTCTTTCCAAGATTATATACTCCATTACGCAGACTTATATAAAGAAGAGAAAAGAGAACAATTAATATCAGATAAAATGATAAACAATAAGCAAGTTACCGTAATTGATCACCCTATTGTAGACCGCGATCTCAGTATTCTGCGTCAGGCTGACACAGATACTGCAGGGTTCCGGGCAGCAATGGCGCGAATTGCAACCATACTTGCTTATTTCTCTTTAAAAGAACTTCCTCTTAAAGAGGTCCCTATACAAACCCCCATCACTGAAACAAAAGGGTATGAAATTGATACAGAAATTATCGTGGTGCCTATTCTCCGGGCCGGGCTAACGCTGGTAGACGCAATCATGAATTTCATACCGGATGCCAAAGTAGGGCATCTCGGCATGTACAGAGACGAAACCACACACGAGCCCGTTGACTACTACTCAAACCTTCCTGAAGGAATTTCAGATGGAATGGTTCTTTTGGTCGATCCCATGCTTGCTACCGGCGGCAGTGCGGATGACGCAATTGGCTTCCTGAAAAAACAAGGTGCTAAACAGATTCGCTTTACTTCTCTGATTAGTGCACCTGAAGGATTAAAACGAATTACTGATAAATATCCCGATGTTTCTATCATCACCGCTGCAGTGGATGAAAAACTTAATGACGACGCATTTATCGTACCCGGCCTCGGAGACGCGGGAGACAGGTATTTTGGCACTTCGTAGCGTAGTTCCGCTGGCGGCACTCTCTTTTTTTCTGTTTACGGCGTGCGGGGAACTCTCCGATTTTGATACCCGGCAGATTCAATCAACTTTAAATGACTCCCTAACCACAACCACCGAAAGCTGGGATGTGGAAATGCTGCTGATGAAAGATGGCCGATCCAGGATAAAAATCGACGGTTCTTACGCAATCAGTTACCAGATGCCAAACCGTAAGGAGACTCATATCGACGGCCCTGTCTATGTACAGCTTTTTGATTCTGTAGGTGCACTCGAAACGGAAGCGTGGAGTAAACGGGCCGTATATCTTGAATCGGAAAGTGAGTTTGAGCTCTTCGATTCAGTCCGGGTGCATACGGTTACAGAGAGGCAGCTCTACTCCGACTACTTAAAATGGTCGGAACGGACCGACAGAATTACTTCACCCGAATTTGTTACGATCATCACACCATCAGACAGCATCGCGGGTCGTGGTTTTAACGGGCTCACCGATCTTTCCAACTACACGATTGATGAACCAAGAGGGAGATTTCTTGTTGATTAAACCGATCGTTTCAGGCCCCGCACTTCTGTTTCTGCTTATGGTGATTGCTACACCGCTATTCACCGTTCAAAATCTGCAGGCACAGAGCCAGGTATTTATTGAGAATGCCGATCGCGCCGAAGGCACAGTAATTAATGGCGAAAATGTTCGGAAACTGCTCGGGAACGTCATTCTCCGGACAGAAGAGATGCGTATGGAGGCCGACAGTGCCTACCAGTTCATAAACCGCAACCTGATCCACGCATTTAACATCCAGATCGAGACGGATGAGGATATTATCTGGGCAGATACTCTCTATCACAACACCTTCACTGACATAAGTGAGTTCAGAGGCAGAGTCATTATTGAATCTCCCGCCAACACCGTGTTCAGCGAAACAATCGATCTCATATCACCGCTCGACCTTGCAATATTCAGATCTCCGGTCCGGTTTGAAGATGAACGAGGCACCCTGCTTGCCGATTCAGGTCTCTATTTCCAGGAAGCCGACAGTGCTGTATTTCGCGGAAACGTGCAGCTGGCGGACTCCACACAGTATCTCGAAGCCGATTCACTTTTCATGAATCGCTCCAAAGATCTCTATGAGCTCAAGGGCCGGGTGTATGCCGACGATTTTGAAGATAAGGTCACGTTTGAGGGGAACTATCTGCTTGCTGATTCTGCCGGCTACCGGCTGCTCACAGGAGACGACGCCTGGCTGATGGAGATAAGTGAAAGTGATGCGGATACGACGCATCTGATCGCAAAAAAAATTGAGCTTCAGGAGACAGATACCTCTTCTACGATGGACGCCTATCAACAGGTTCGCATCTGGTCTACTAAATTTTCCGCCATCGCCGATACTGCCAATTACCGGGATGATACAGAGCAGTTTACGTTAAAAGGAAGCCCAATTCTCTGGCAAAAAAATATTCAGCTCACCGGGCCACTGATTGAGGCTACCCTCGAAAATGAGGATATCAGGTTCTTGCGCTCGTTTACACGGCCCATTGCTGTTCAGGAAGATTCAGCCACAGGACGGCTGCACCAAATGACCGGTGATACGCTCCACGCCTATTTTAACGCGGGCGAACTTGACCGGCTGGTTGTGTTCGACAATTCTGAAATTATATTTCATCAAAAAGATGACGATGACCAGCCCGACGGCCTGATGGAGCTGATAGCCGTGGGGTCATCTACCATGAACTTTTTGAACGGGGAGTTTGACTACTTTAAGGCTGAACGCAATATTGACGGGTCCTACCTGCCCGAAGGTCCTCAAATCAGCGACCGCAGGCTCGACAATTTTCAGTGGAATCCTGAGCGCAGACCTCAGCGGCCAACGATACGAATGCCAAGGCTTCCCGCCATACTCGATATCCGGCCGTTTGAGCTGCCTCCCCGGTACGTGCAGTACCTCGAGGATCAGGAAGAAATTGTTGAAGAGTAGGGAAAAGTGAGAAGTGAAAGGTGAAAAGCTGGGGAGGAGCGATAGTCCCTTTCTTCAAAGCTCTTTAAACATGGAATGTCTGTCACTCGCTGCATAGAATATGTTTTATCAGACCGCAAAGATCTGGCTCTCGTCCCGGAAGGCTTTAAACTCAAGTGCATTTCCGCTGGGATCGAGGAAAAACATGGTTGCCTGTTCGCCCGGTTCTCCCTCAAAACGGATATACGGGGCAATCACAAACTCGGTGTTGTACTCAATCAGCCTGTCAACCAGTTTATGCCACTCATCCCATTCAAGGATCACACCAAAATGTTTAGCCGGAACCTCGTGCCCGTCCACCTCGTTCTTAGCCGATTTACCGGCATCTTCAGGACTCAAATGCGCCACTACCTGATGGCCAAAAAAGTTAAAGTCGATCCACTTATCAGAACTTCGGCCGGTTTCGCAGCCAAGCACATCCCTGTAAAAAATCAGGGTATCTTTCAGTTCTTTAACAGGAAACGCAAGGTGAAACCGGGGAATCTTTTGCTCTTTGCTCATCGTTTGAAATTTGGTGGACATTAGTTTTCTGTGTGCAGAAAAGATAGTAAATATGTCTGCTTCTGCAATGTAAAAATGTTTTGTCGCCGTCCATGGAGTTCAGCCACCATCATTTTCCTCAGCCAACACACAGCAGGAACCCACCTCTGAGCAGTCGCTAACGTGAGGGTGCCTTTGCCAAACGCTTTGTGCTCTGGAGGCTGTCCAAAAAGGGCG
>CAZKIZ010000272.1:0-5040 GCA_964552935.1 uncultured Rhodohalobacter sp.
GGAAATGCTTTGCATTCCCATGGGGCTACGGATATGCCGCCCCTGAACGGGGCTGGTTTATAACCATGAAAAGGTGACTGCCATACATTTTATTTAAGATATACTGGTTTAAATAAAACGTTTTTTGAAGGCCAAACCATCGCAATTTGTGGAAGTTGAGTCAATAGCGAGCTCAATGCCCGGAATGAATCCCATCGAACGGCCTCCATCCGCCAGCCCACGGAAGGTCTATTCTGCCACATGCTAAATTGTGTTTACCGTTCTTGGAGCATGATCAGGAGTTGAAAAAGACATTACGGCCCTCATTCAATCTGAAAAAATGCTTCAGACCCTTAAACACACTCCAGCAGCTGCTTCAACTCTGTAACAACCAGGTCCGGCTTTAAATTTTTTGTTCGGGAGTCATCTTTTCGCCACTTGAGAGAACGTTGATCTCCGGCAAACAGCGCTGTTTGCATTCCAAAGTGATTGGCCGGATAGACATCTTTTAACATGTCATTTCCCACGTAGAGATAGTTCTCAGGTTTAAGCTCCGGGTAGGTGGCGGAGGCTTTGTCCATAAAGTTTTCGTAAAACTGAAGCCCGGGTTTCTTCATGTTTTCACTAAAAGACCAGTGCAGCAGGTTCTCATCAAAGCCCATCTCCGTGAGTGTTTTCTCCGAAAGAGCTTCGAACGCTACAGGGGTGTAAAATTGAGAGTTGGAGATGATCCCGAGAATTTTCTTTCTGTTTTTAAGTTCATCAAGAGTTTCATCCAGATCGGGCATGGGCCAGATGGGATTCATCCGGGCTTCAAACTCAACCGCCATCCGATCATGCTGATCAGAAGTTGTAGACGATTCGATGAGGTCCTCAGCGTACATCTGGTTCAGCACATTTCTCCAGATTTTGCGGATATCGGGTTCGGGATAGGGGATGCCGGTGGCTTTCAGTTCCTGAATCTCGTCCGTAACGACTTTACTGTAAATTTCGTAGCCGCGTTTGCCCGCTTTCGGGTCAGATACTTCTATCTCAGCACCTTTCAGCGCAGAAAGCAGAAGGCCGGCATCCGATTTTCCATCATCAATGCCGATGTCACCAACTCCTGAGATATAGAGCGTGCCGTAGAAATCAAAAATGACAGATTTGATACCTGATAGCTTTTTAAGTACCGGTGTTGTATCGGTCGGTTCCGGTGATAGCGGTTCAGATAGCGTTTTGAACCGTTGTTTAAGCGTTACTTCGTCGGTCATTATTTTTCTTTACCAAACTTTTTTCGGTACTCTTCAATTTCAATCATGGGGGGACGTTCCTCTTCCACGATGGAGATTTCGTTTTGCTGGTACTGGCTTTTCGTCACCTGGAACTGCCGTAAAATGGTTTCGTGATCTACATTCTCGAACTTACCAAGCGCCTGCGCACGTTTCAGGAAGGTTTGCAGAATTCCAAATGACATCTTGCCAAGCGAGATGGTCGGTTTGTTTTCATGCACGCGTTTGTCAAGATCCGTCTGGGCAAATGCCTCCAGGCCGAATTTGTGGTGCACATCAATCAGATGAGAGGTTTCCACGCCGTACCCGATCGGGAAAGCAATCTGTTCAAGCACCTCTCTGCGCACGGCATACTCTCCGGAAAGCGGCTGGATGATGGTGGTCAGCTCGGGGAAAAAGAGCGAGAACAACGGCCGTACAAGGATTTCTGTTACACGTCCGCCGCCGGAGTTCCGAACGCCGCCAGATACAGCAAGCGGGCGGTCGTAGAACGCCTTCACATACTTAACCTCTTCACGGTAGATGAGCGGTGCCACAAGTCCGTATACAAAACGGGGATGAATGTTGCTGATATCTGCATCCACGTAAACGATGATATCACCTTTAAGCTGATGAATGGCTTTCCAAAGATTCTCGCCTTTACCCATTTTAGGCTCAAGGTCAGGCAGGATATCTGCAGACAGGTAAGTATCCGCTCCGTAAGTTTTGGCCACTTCGAGTGTATTATCCTCAGAGCCGGAATCGATTACCGCAATTTCATCCAGCAGTGGATAGCGGTTAACAAGTTCTGATTTAAAGAGAATAACCTCTTTACCGATGGTCTTCTCCTCATTTAGTGTGGGCAGACACAGCGATATCGTGAGCCCGCGTTTTTCCTTGGCTTCAACCAGTTTCTTCAGATCCCAAAATTGAGAGTGGTGGTAGGTGTTTTTATCAATCCAGTGTTGAAGATTATTCACAGAATCCTCCGTCAATAGCAATTAAAATTCCAATGATTTGTGCCAGTCCTTTATAGATAGGCTCAATTTGTACCGATTCATTCATTTTGTGAATTCTGTCACCGGAGGTGATTCCCAGCGTCAGTGCCGGAATATTTTTATCAATCAGCGCGGCTAATTCAGAGGTGCTGGGCGCAAGTCTTGGTTCAACCTCAAGTTTATTCATTATGGATCGTGCACATTCGTTCATCGGGTGAGCATAAGGAATGCCTCCGGGTCTCCGGCGGGCAAAAATATCCAGCTCAACTTCATCGCCTGTTTTAGATGCGACCTCTTTGGCGATATCCTCAATCGTTTTTCCAACATCGTCAACAACTTCTTCTGATTCAGAACGAACTTCAAAGCCGAGTGTGGCCTCTTTTGCAATAGTGTTGAATGATGAACCGCCCGATATGGACCCCATCACCACACTTGTACGCGGGCGTTTCGGCAGGCGAATGTCATTTATTTTATTGATCACTTCATTGAGCGTGAGAATGGCACTGGCATCGCCAAAACGTGACCAGTCATAGCTTTCCGGAACTTTACAGGTGATTTCGCCACGAAGCATTCCGATAGACGTGTAGCTGAGCCGCCCGAGTTCAACCCCTTCAATACAGAGGGCATTCTTGATTTTAAAATTGTTGTTATCAAGAAAGAAACGAATTCCTTCAAGATCGCCGCGCCCGAGGCTTTTTACGCCACCAAAGAGCACGAGGTTATTTTTCAGCGTTATGTCCAGCTCCTGTAAAATATAGGGAATGGTTGCCAATACAGCGAGGCCAAGACTGTTATCGGCTACGCCGGGACCCACAATACTGTCTGCTTTCACCTGCATTGTGTGGTCTGTTTTTGCAGAAAAAACCGTATCTGCGTGGGCATTCAGGAGAATGGATTGTTCACCCTCTTCGCCTTCGAGGAGCCCGATTCCATTACCGCCGTCGTCAATGGAGTTTTCAGAAAGGCCCGCCTCCTTGAACCGATTGAGCAGGAACTCAATTCGTTTATCTTCACCAGTAGTAGGTGCCGGGATTTCACCGATCATAACGAGGTTAGCTAATAAGATCTCCCGAAACTGAGTAAGTGAGTCCTGTAGTTCGAGAAGTGAATCGGTAACAGTTTGTAAACTCATATGTGATTCTATTGTTGAAGATTAAGCTCCATAGGTTAATCTGGGAAAGAAAAAGTTATCAATCTTCAATATAAAGAAAAAATTTAATGTAAAAGGGTGTTTCTTGTTAAGTTTGTGTGAAGCCGGTGCAAGTACAAAGCAGTGGTCTGTAACGAAGCTCCCGGCAAACGTTCACTTAGCGGGAATCGCTCAGGATAGCGGGACCGGAGAGTCATCGGCTTTGCTCTGAATACCGCTAACCCTGCAGCTCAAACTTTGGCTGTTAACCATTTTGAGTATGTCTAGTGTGATGTCAATCCTAAACCTGTCAGGTTTGAGGAATAAAAGCACTGTTATGAAGGTAAAACTCAAGAAACCTGACAGGTTTTACCCGCCAATTCATCCGTGACACGACACTAGTCCGTTTTGCGCTTTACATTGAACCACACTTATCTGCGTTTAGAAAGATCTCTTATATTGTTTTAAATAGAATCGAAAAGATAAATTGAAATCAATGTCTGAAAAGAGCGGAAAAAGCGGATCAGCTTCACCTGAAAAAAAATCCAACTCCTTAAACCGCCGTGATTTTTTGAAGCGGGCTGCAATGGGTTCTGCCGGTATTTTTACGCTTGGCGGATTCAATGGCGCACCGGCTATCCAGGGGCTGAACAAAGATGAGTTCAGCTTTGTACACATGACCGACATGCACGTCCGCAGGGCCCGGAAAGGGGATGAAGGGTATGCGCGGTGTGTGGAGTACGTAAATGCCATCGACCCAAAACCTGACTTTGTACTGATGGGTGGTGACGGGCCTTTCGACGGCCTCTATACCGAAAAGGATGAGTTTGAAGATCAGATCGGCCTCTATAAAGCGATCTCCGATGATCTTGATATGCCCTATTACAACATGATCGGAAACCACGATATCCTTGGCTGGAACGCCCGGCGAAAAGTGTCCGTGGACGATCCTGATATCGGGAAAACGCTCTTTATGCGCAAGATGGGGATGGATGATAGCTACTACAGCTTTAACCGGAACGGCTGGCATTTTGTAATGCTCGACTGCATCTACCCGGTTGAGGTGGATCACGGTCCTTCATACATTGCCAAAATCGGTGAGGAGCAGCTCGACTGGCTACGGTTTGATCTGGCTGCACACGCCCACATGCCGGTGATAGCCGTCACGCATATCGCCGCATTCAGTAATCTCGGGCAGATTCGCCAGGATCGTGACATGCCCTCGATGCACGGCCGTGTGATCCAGAACACGCAGGAATTTCGCCATGTCCTGGAACGCCATGGCAATGTTCGCGCGGTTCTGCAGGGGCATACACACATCAATGAAGATTATCGCTATAACGATATCTGGTATATCACCAGCCAGTCTGTCAGCGCAGCCTGGTGGGGCGGCAACTGGATCGGTTTTGACCCTGGATACAATTTGTTTCGTGTCAGCGGTGAAGATCTGAAGTGGGAGCGCCATACGTTTCCGTGGGATCACCACCTGGAGCCGGAAGATGACCTGGAACGCGAGCGCATAGCCGAACGGGAGGCGTTTGAGGAGCAGCAGGAGTTATTGAGAAGAGAGGAGCGGGAGAAGGCTCGATCTGATGAACATGTGAAGTGATGAACTTTTGAATTGTTGAACTGTTGAGTATCACGCCGTGCGTGATGTTGAACTGTGGAAACGAAGTATGATCAA
>CAZKIZ010000273.1:0-5013 GCA_964552935.1 uncultured Rhodohalobacter sp.
TTGAAGCTGCGTTTCAGAGCCTCAGCCTTTTCACTATTGATTGTGAACAGCAGTCCGTAATCTTCCCCGGACGCCAGGGCCAACTCCAGCGGATTCCACTCGTACGTTTCGCATATGTTTTGAAGCGATTGGGTTACGGTTATCATTTCTGATTCCACCACCAGTGATGCTTCCGATGCTTTCGCGATATGTCCGCCGTCAGATTGCAGGCCGTCCGACAGATCGATCATGGCATTCACGGCGCCACTCTCCGCCAGGAACTGTGCTTCATCAATAAATAGCTGCGGCCGGTGGTGGGCATCAATCAGTTTCTGTTCACTACTGCTGAACGGTGGTTTTTTTTCGAGCAGAAGTTTTAAGCCCGTGCCGGACTCCCCCAGATCTCCAAGCACAGCGATTTGATCCCCTGGCTTTGCGGAAGATCGCCACAACAGGTTCTCTGTTTTCATTTCGCCAAGAATTGTATAATTGATCACCAGGGGGCCGGAACTTTTGGTGGTGTCTCCGCCCATCAACCTGACGTTATGCGAACTGGCAAGTGCGTGCGTTTCGCGGAAATAATTTTCGATCCACTCCAGCGACAGATCTTCCGGCAGGCCGATACTCAGAAACGCGTGTTTCGGCCTGCCTCCCATTGCCGAGATATCGCTTAGGTTCACCGCGAGCGATTTGTACCCGAGATCGCCCGGCGAGATCCAGTCCCTGCTGAAATGGCGATCCTCAATCAGCATATCCGTTGTAATCAGCAGGGAGCGGTTCCCCCCGAGTGGAAGAACCGCACAGTCGTCGCCAATGCCGGTTTCACCTTCATCTCCTTTTCTGCCAAAAAGATGGGCAATCCGGTCTATGAGCCCAAATTCACCCAGCTCTGAGAGGGAGTCAACATTTTCAAATGGAGGTTTCTGCATCATTTTTTCAAGGGGTCTGCCTCTTTAACTACGTTGATTTGCCGGCTGAGTTTAGCTGCCGCCTCACCCGGGTTTTCAGAAGCGCAGATCGCCGAAACAACCGCAATTCCGTCAGCACCATGTTCAATCATTGATCGTGCATTTTCGATCTTGATTCCGCCGATGGCCACTAGCGGATAGTCAACACGCTGCGAAACACTTTTCAGCCCCTCGAGCCCCCATTCGCGAACCGTATCTGTTTTGGTAGGCGTGCTAAAAATCGGGCTTATGCCCAGGTAATCCGGCTTCAGGGCGTTTAGTGACTCAAGGTCTGCTTCTGTCTCAACCGACAGACCGATCACTTTATCTTTTCCCAATAGTTTGCGGGCGATGCTCACCGGCATATCGTTCTGCCCCAGGTGAACACCGCTTGCGTCCGCAGCAAGTGCAACATCCACCCGATCATTGATGATGAGCGGGATATTGAGCGGATCGAGCACTTTTTTCAAATCGATCGCAAGCTGAAGGAACTCACGGGTGGAGGCTTTCTTCTCCCGAAGCTGAACTACGGTCACCCCGTTATGTACGGATTCTTCCACAAGCTCCGTCAGGCTGAAGCCCGTCAGCATCTCCCGGTCGGTTACCAGGTAAAGACTCAGATCGATATCACGCATTGGCGGCCTCCGGTTTCAGACGATTCTTGATAACCTGCCCGTCGATATTGTAGAGCGCGTCCAAAAATTCAGCCTGAAATGAACCCGGCCCGTTCGCCTGTTCTGCTGCGAGCTCTCCGGCTATTCCCATAACTCTCATAGCGGAAAGCGATGCCTCTGCGGGTTTCAAGCCGGAACCGGCAAACGCCCCAATCAGCGAAGAGGCCGTACAGCCCATTCCAGTCACTCGCCCCATCAGCGGATGTCCATTGTGCACGGTACGGGTCTCTTTTTCAGTAACGATATAATCTGTTTCGCCGCTCACAACAACTACGCAGCTGTATTCAGCGGCAAGATGTCGGGCAGCCTCCACCGCAGAATGGCTCTCCTGTGTGCTGTCCACCCCTTTCGTTTTTACATCGGCCGAATAGAGTGCACCGATTTCCGATGCATTACCGCGAATAATATCCGGCGGAGTAGCGGCAATCAATTTCTTGAGCGTATCTGTGCGATACGGTGTTGCGCCTGCGCCTACCGGATCAACAATAATCGGCGCACCGTTTTTAGCGGCTGATTTCATCGCAATCTCCATCGCCTCCACCCAGTGCGGGCTCAGCGTTCCGATATTTATCACCAGTGCACTGGCGATGGCCGCCATATCGGCAACTTCCTCTTTGGCATGCGCCATCACCGGCGATGCACCCAGCGAGAGCAGCGCATTTGCGGTATTGTTCATCACCACATAGTTGGTAATATTGTGGACCAGTGGCCCGGTGTCTCGTACTTTTTGAAGGTGGGTCGATGTAAACTCTGTATCATTCATAGTCTGAAGCTGTTTTTTAAATTCATATGAAAACCATTCACATGCATCGGGAAGAGAAAACGACTCTGTACAGACTCCGGTAAAATAAGAGCGTGCAAATCATCCATTTCCCTCCGCCGGCATGATCCGGATCAGGTAGTGAGGGTATACTTTCAGTCCCGCATACGGAGACACCCCTAATGGTCTTCTACAACATAAGAAAAGTATCGATCATTGGCAGACGTGAAGATTTTGGATGAAAGATTATAGATTCACGCAGCTCAGGTCGCCGACCTTAGAAGATTACGATTTTATTGTGAAACAGAAGCTTGATGTAGGATTTTAGATTGTAGATGAGAGATGACAGATAATAGGTCGAGTCAA
Organism: uncultured Rhodohalobacter sp.; assembly: GCA_964552935.1. GTDB lineage: Bacteria > Bacteroidota > Rhodothermia > Balneolales > Balneolaceae > SW132. The sequence goes on from CAZKIZ010000273.1 coordinate 2,727, forward strand.
ATTTATGGAGAAAGTGGCTGAAATAAGATTTCTGTAAAAATCAGAGCTAAGAAGCATTCTGACCCACCCCGTCTTTGACGCCTGTCATCTTTTTAATAGTGTTGCCCTATTCTACTTTTTAAATACTTTGAGGAGCAGGTTTTGGGGCAAATGAAGGGTTCGATAGTCAGTACCCATCATCTAACCATCTTTTATCTTTCATCTAACATCTACACAAAAAAGAAGACCATCAGCGCGTAGCTGATCATCGCCAGCACGCCGGCCATGATAGCGAGCGGGAACTGAGTGGTGACGTGGTCCATCAGGTCACAGCCGGTGGCCAGGGAGCTGAGGATCGTGGTATCGGAAATGGGTGAGCACTGATCCCCAAAAACCGCGCCTCCGATGGTGGCAGAGAAACAGAGCGTAAGGAAGAACGGGTCCGGAACCACGGCCCATGCCAGCGGAACCGCTACGGGGAAGACCACGGCGTACGTCCCCCAGGAGGTCCCGGTGGAGAACGCAATGATCATGCATAAAATCATTAAAATACCGGGCAGAGCCATGGGTGCCACCACGTCACCGACAAGATCTACCACGTAAGCGGCCGTCCCCACCGCATCTGCCACCTCTTTCAGCGAAACGGCAAGAGCAAGAATAATCGCCCCGATGGTAACTCCTTTACAGCCGTCAATAAACCCGTCGATCGCCTCCTGTAGTCTCATCCCTTTGGCAATGGCAATACCCAGTCCTGCGAGAACGGCAAGTACAAACGCTTCTGCAATTAGCAATGTGGGGCTATCTGTCTGTCCAAGAATAACATAAGTATAAACATACGGGATGATGGCTACGCCAAGCAGTGTGCCGATCGGCCCGAAAAAATCGATGAGGCCAGGGTTGTAATCTTTTGGCACTTTGTTCTGTGTCAGCTCGTCGGCTGCCATCGGCGTGGCGCCGTCGCGGTCGAGCTTTCCGGTTTCACGAGACCGCTTCATGGCAGCACGCATTTTTTTGCCGGGCACCCAGGGGAGCCACTCCCATGCAAAAAAGAGCGTGATGAGAATGGCGAAGATCGCGTAAAAATTGAACAGGATAGCGGAAATGAAAAAAGCAACGCCATCGAGCTGTGTTTCAAAAAGCGGCAGGGTGCCGATCACCAGCCCGCCCACATAAAAGGGCCAGACATTAAACGGAATAATGGTGGCAGCGGGTGACGCCGTGGAGTCAACCATATAGGCCAGCTCTTCATGAGAGACCTTATGCTTATCGGCAACCGGCCGAACGGTAGCGCCCGTCAGAACAGTACTGATGGTGCCGCCCTGGTGAAAGATCAGTCCCATCATCCAGGTAAAAAATTTGGCTGATTTCGGGCCGCTTACAATCAGATTACTGGCCCATGCCGCGAACTTCTCTGCACCTCCGGTTCGGGTCCAGATTCCAATCAACCCGCCGAGCGCCCAGAGGTAGACCAGCAGAATCATTGCAAAACTTTCGGTTCCGATCGAGGGGATCAGAAATGCTTCTACCACATTAACGTTGCCCGCAATCACTCCGCCAAGGCAGATCCCAATAAAGAGTGCGCTTACCACTTCGCGCGTCCAGAACGCCAGCACGATGGCCACCAGCGGCGGCATGATGCTCCAGATACCGTAGTGGTCGTCCCGCTGCGGAAAATCTCCGGCAAAGTAGATTCCCGCAATCACCAGCGCCAAAAATCCGCCAAAGTAAATTTTTCTGCGGGTTTTCGGATCACCAAACGTTCTGGATACGTAGCCGGGCTGGTCGTTCATAAATACCGTTTTCTTTCAGTTAATTTCGTGGAAGATAAGAGTTGTGGTAAATATTCAAAGCATATCAGCATTTAGATTTATCCAGATTCCTCGTCTCATCTAAATTCGTTGCTCTCATCGTCATTTTTCCTGGCAATAGATCATTGGTGGTGTACCGCTTGCAGAAAAAATAATTGATGAAGTTTAAGCCAATCCAATCAGCCAATCATATCGTACTCTGTATAGAAGTAATCACATAAAAAAACTCTTAAATATCAGAATCATGAATATTACATCAATACTACCACTTCTTGCCTTATTCTTCATTTTGGCCGCATGTACCAGCAATACCACCTCTGTTGAACAGCCCGAAGAAAACCCGGACCCTCAAAGCCCGAGCGTTACAACCATCACTGTCGGTAATATGGGCGCCACTGCTTACGTGTTTATCGGCATTGACGGTGAGGGTGCAGATGCTCCCTTAAATGAAGAGAATGCAGAGATAGAGCTCACGGTCGGCGAACGTTTTACGTTCAATA
>CAZKIZ010000274.1:0-4986 GCA_964552935.1 uncultured Rhodohalobacter sp.
TATGTACAAGTTCCAACTTGATGATCATCACGTGCAGCTTTGCTCAGAGGACAACGTGGAACGGATCCGGCCTATCTTCCAAACCACGCGATTGTAGATACCCACGAAGAATGGGGTCACCGGAGTCTGCCGGCCTGGTTTCGGGATCACGGGTATCAAACGCTATCACTTGGAAAAATCACCCATTTTCCCTGGAGGATTGACGGGCGACGGATGGGCGGAGGGGCCGGAAGAGTTGCCCGATGCCTGGGACCGCATATGGGTTCCGGACAGCCCCTGGGAATCTCCGCAAGATATGATGCACGGGTATGCTGATGGGGTGCCCAGAGACCGGGGTGAATCACCCACTTTGGAAGCTCATGACGGCCCAGATACCATTTATCCAGACGGATGGGTGACCAATGATACCGTTGAGGTCCTGGAGGAGCTGGCTGAAGATTCCGATCCCTGGTTTTTTGCCGTCGGTTTTTTCAAACCACATCTGCCGTTTGCGGCACCAAAATCGTACTTTGATATGTATAATCCAGGTGACATCACTGACCCGGAAGACACCGATATTTCACCTTCCCCGTCGGGCTGGCACGGCAGCGGGTAGATGATGGGCAACTATGGGCAGTATTCGGGTGATCCGAACGAGCATCTGGAATACGCCCGTCAGTTGCGCCATGCCTACGCGGCAGCCACATCCTATGTGGATGTACAGGTCGGGCGAGTACTGAATCAGCTGCAGGCACTGGGCCTGGATGACAATACGACTGTCGTGATTTGGAGTGATCACGGTTTTGCGCTTGGAGAGCAGGGGATCTGGGGTAAACACTCTCTTTATTAAGTGTCACTGAAAGCACCCATGCTTATCCAATATCCTGGGATGAATGAACCCGGAATGGTCAGTGATGCCATAGTTAAAACTATTGATATTTTTCCAACGCTGACTGATCTTGCCGGACTGGAGAGTCCACAAGAACTTGAGGGAGTCAGCTTGCGGGCTCAACTTGAAGATCCGGCGGCCGAATCCGAAAAACCGGCTTTTGCCCACTGGAACCGGGGGCAAGCTACGGTCCGGACCAACGAGTGGCGGCTGATTGTCCATGTCCGGAAGATGAAATTGAAGGGTATGAATTGTTTGATTTCAGAGAAGCTGAAGACGGTGTACGGGTGGATCAGGATGAATACTTAAATATCGTGGAACAATATTTGAGATAGCTTGAAAATTTACCATAGTTTTGGAAAACCACACTCAATAAGAACTAAACCACCCTGCACTGAAAGTACAGGGGTTTAGTGACGGACTAAAGTCCTATTCCATGATATAATCTGAATCGTCTTCATCTTCCTTCCTTCTACGGTGTTCCAGGTAGGCTTGAACCATCTCTTCAGTTATATTACCTGTACTCCATGCTCCATATCCAGTCGCCCAAAAATGCCTGCTCCAATACCTTTGCTGTAGCTTAGGAAATTCTTTCTGAAGCAATCTCGATGTTCGTCCTTTCATTCGTTTAACTACCTGACTTATCGACGTGCGGGATGGATACTCTATATGAATATGAACATGGACTTTGCTCACCACTCCTTTCAATATATCTATTTCCTCCACATCACAAACCTGGTTGATCAATTCCCAAAATCGTTTCTTAATGTCTCCCTGCAGCACATGATATCGATATTTCGTAACCAATACGATATAGCAGGTCAAGCGAGTTGTTGTATGGCTTCCTTTGCACATTGGATTTCCCATAACTCATAGGATACCAATTTTTAGACTTTTCGTAACACTAAAGTTCTGCACTGAAAGTGCAGGGTTTTAAACCCTATTCTGGGACCAATAAAGATGTATAATGGTCAAATTTTACGTACATGATGATGTCGCAGAATCTGGATATGGTGCAAATATTTTTACATAAGCTGTAAGTACTGAAATCCCACATACTACATATAGAATCAGAGAAAGTACTTAATTAAAGAATATCCCGATGACTCTGCTTCGGGGTAGTTCATTTCCTGAAACTTATTAATCGATTCACTATAATTAATCGATTCACTAAATCTTATCGTAAACGTATATTTTATCACATGTCTGAAATTAAAACAGAGTATTTTGTATTTAGTCGACCTTTAAAACGGCAGGGTATAATTAAGCTATTATATATATATATTTTTAGCTGGGATAATTATTGCAATTACAGGCTCACCATTGATAGTACAGGCCCAGTCAGATCCCATGGAAACCTGGAAGTATGTAAAACCCTCCACAGAGTTTCATTTTGAAGTTGAACGGTTTGAAGCCAATCCGATCATTCATCGCGAAATGAGAGGTATGATTGGAAAAGTGGGTGAAAATATAAATGGTCCATCGTTAATTCGTGTCCCTGATTGGTTCGAAATCCCTCTCGGAAAATATTATCTCTATTTTGCCCATCATCATGCCTCTTTCATTCGGCTGGCTTATGCCGATCGGTTGGAAGGCCCCTGGAAAATTTATGAAAAAGGTGTCTTGCCACTGGAAGAAACACCGGCTTATGACGGAGCGGGCAGTGATCACGTGGCCAGCCCGGATGTACATGTGGATCATGAAGAGCAGCGGATACGAATGTATTATCATGGAAATCCGCGCCCCGGCCGGGATGATTTACCCTATCAAATGAGTTATGTAGCGACTTCTGAAGACGGTCTGCAATTTGAGTCGCTGCCTGATGAAGTGGGCTTGTTTTATTTCCGTGTTATTGAGCACGACGGTTGGCAGTATGCGCTGGCCAAGTATATCAACGATGGGGGAATTATTCATCGCTCAAGAGGTGGGTTGACAAATTTTGAAGAGGGACCGCGAATTTTACCGCGGGTTCGTCATATGGCGTTATGGAAATACGAAGGACATCTCTATGTTTTCTTTTCTCGCGGAGGAGATGCCCCATATGCGTTAATATAAAACAATGATAAAATCATAATATATATTTGAACTAAATGTTTTTGTAACTATATTCATTCTCATGAATATTAATCAATCTATGGTTCATGAAGATGAGAACTGGCAAACTCTTTGCCGGTTCTTGCCCGGGCAATGGCGCCAAAAAGCCTTCGAGCTGGGGGCTTGTCAACGCTTGCGGGGAGTCGGATCAATCGATGTACTGCTTCGCATCCTTCTGCTCCACCTGGGTGATGGCCTCTCCTTAAAGCAAACCTGCAATATCGCCCGTCAGGCGGGATGGACCACCATTTCGGATGTAAGTTTGCTGAACCGCCTTCGTCAATCTTCCGAATGGCTCCGTTGGTTTTGCCGAGAATTAGTTTGCCAGCGCCACCCTGCACGTATCCATCTTGATCGCCCCGAATGGCTCAAACACCGTCGTGTAAAAAGTATTGATGCCACCGTAGTGAGTGAACCCGGGAGCACCGGCTCGGACTGGAGAGTTCATTACTGCCTGGAATTATTTGAATTGATGTGTGACCAAGTGGTTTTAACCGATCCACATCAGGGAGAAACCGTCAGTAATTTTAACTTTACCGACGGGGATGTGGTTGTGGCTGATCGAGCGTACTGTAGCAACAGAGCAGTCGCAGAGTTGGCGGCCAGCCATGTGGATTGGATTATTCGCTACAAGTATAAATCGGTTACACTGCATTCGGACGAAGGTGACCATGCACCATTTGATTTGTTTGGGGCCCTAAGCACTGTAACACAACATACTCCCAGCCAATGGGTCGTGACGGCGGGTCGGCCTGAGGCGGTTCAGGGCAGGTTGATTGCCATCCGCAAAAGCGAAGAAGCCGCCGCCCAGGCCCGCAAGAAGTTTATTGCCAAAATGAGCCGCCGCCAAGCCACCGTCCATGAACAAACACTGCAGCTGCAAGATTACATCCTGGTGTTAACCAATCTGAACGATCCCGCGATTACACCCCACCAAATTTTGTCCATCTACCGGTTAAGATGGCAGATCGAAATTGCCTTCAAGCGGCTAAAATCAATTATGGGATTGGGGCATTTGCCGAAGTATGATCCGGCAAGCTGTAAGGCGTGGCTTCATGGCAAGTTATTTGTTGCCTTACTGGTGGATCTAATGGTTGAGGAAGCTCGACTTTTTTCCCCTTGGGGGTATCCACTTGAAGGGGACTCACGCCTCACCTAATCAGGAATGGTGTCTGTGGAGGGAAGTAGAATTTGGCCTATATCTACTCAAACAAGCGATTCACCCACAATTAAACCTGGAGCAATGCCTAAAGGATTGGGGACGCGTTGCCGACAGTCTGTCGGATAGCAAACGGGAAAGAAAGAAACAACATAGAAATATTTTACAATATTAAAGTATATTTATATTAACGCATATGAGGAGATGCCCCGGAGCATATCATGGTTTCCCGAATTGAAAAACTGGAAGATGACTGGCAAGAATGGCGATTTACCGAACCGCAATCCGTTCTGAAGCTCGAAAAAGATTATGAAGGTGTAAACGAATCAGTTGAAGAATCTCGGTTTGGCTCCACCTATGATTTTGTGCATCAGCTGCGTGATCCGGCTATTTTTGAAGAAGATGGCCGCCTCTATTTACTTTATTCCACTGCTGGTGAATGGGCCATTGCCATTGCGGAACTTCACTTTCATGAGGAATAACTGATGAGCGGTAAACTTCACTGTTAACAGGTACCTACCCGGAAAATGGATTTGAATAAACCAGGTTATAAAATCTGATGTAAAGACGTTAAAGTCCCAATTGTCGGAGAAAAATTTTTACTTTCACTCAAGCAAATAAGTGTGCAAATTAAACCTTTAAGTAACTTTTCATCTACTTCTCACATGATCCAGGTAGTTGGGATCATCCTGCTGTTTGGATGTTTCGCTATCGTATACAGTTGTTCACAACAGTATGAGGATGAGACAGCAGCCGGATCTTCCGACAGGCCCTATGACCACGCTTTTGTAGGCGATAAAACCTGCCAATCCTGCCACGCAGGGGAGTGGGAACAGTGGAAAGGATCTCAACATGATTATGCTAT
>CAZKIZ010000275.1:0-4976 GCA_964552935.1 uncultured Rhodohalobacter sp.
GGCAGTGAACCCAACAGCGGTGACGGTGCCGGCATTTTACTGCAAATTCCACATAAATTTCTGAAACAGTCGTGTGCGGGATTGAACATAGATCTTCCGGAGCCTGAAAACTACGGGGTTGGAATGGTCTTTTTCCCTGGAGAACGGGAAGACCGCCTGCAGTGCGAAAAGCTGGTTGAAAAAATATTGCTGGAAGAAGGTCTCGAAATACTCGGGTGGCGAAAAGTTCCAACGGATAACTCGAAGCTTGGTAAATCTGCACGCGAAAAAGAGCCCTCCGTGCGACAGCTTTTCATTAAGCGGGGCGACGAGTTTAAGACCGAGCTCGACTTTGAACGAAGACTGTACGTTGCCCGCAGACGTATCACAAAAGAGATTGAGGAGACCAAGTTTAAGATTAATGAAAAAGATTCGTTCTACATCGTTAGTCTCTCTACCCGTACTATTATTTACAAAGGGATGCTCACAAGCAAGCAGCTCGAGGGGTACTTTCCTGACCTGCGCGATCCGCTGATGGAATCCTCCCTTGCGCTTGTACACTCCCGCTTTAGCACCAACACCTTTCCAAGCTGGGAGCTGGCTCACCCCTACCGCTATGTAATTCACAACGGTGAGATTAACACCATGCGTGGGAACCAGAACTGGATGCACGCCCGGCAGGATCAATTTAAAACGGACCTTTTCGGGGATAACCTCAAAAAACTTTACCCGATTGTGCAGGAAGGCGGCAGCGACTCCGAACGGTTCGACAACTGCCTTGAATTCCTGTACCTGAGCGGCCGGTCGCTTCCCCACTCTATGATGATGATGATTCCTGAACCGTGGGAGAAGCATGAAGATATGGACGATAACCTCCGCGCTTTTTATGAGTATCACAGCTGCCTGATGGAGCCCTGGGACGGACCGGCATCCATCGCATTTACGGACGGCAAAATTGTGGGAGCCACTCTCGATCGCAACGGCCTGAGGCCATCCCGCTACTATGTAACTCAAGACGATACAGTAGTTCTCGCTTCCGAAGCGGGCGTACTGAGTTTTCCGCCTGAAAACATCGTAAAAAAAGAGCGGCTGCAGCCCGGCCGTATGCTGCTGATTGACACTGAACAGGGGCGCATAATCAGTGATGAAGAGATTAAACAATCTATTGCCAATGAACATCCTTACCGGGAGTGGCTCAACGAAAATCTCATCAAATTCGACACCATTGTTGAAGATCCTGAACCCAAGCCTCCTGTTCTGAATCACAATCAGATAATCCATAGGCAAAAAGTATTCGGCTATACGTATGAGGACCTTAAAGTGAATGTTGGACCGATGGCTGAAAATATGCTTCAGCCGGTTGGTTCGATGGGGAACGACGCCCCTATTGCGGTTCTCTCCAATCAGCCTCAGCTGCTGTACAATTATTTTAAACAGCTTTTTGCCCAGGTGACCAATCCCCCTATTGATCCTATTCGTGAAGAGCTGATCACATCAACAGAAACACTCCTTGGATCCCAGGGAAATATTTTGAAACCGGTGCCCGAAAGCTGCCGGCAGATCGAACTGGATTCACCGGTTTTGACAAATGAAGAGCTCAACCGGCTCAAGAATATCGACCTTACCGGGTTTAAATCTGAAGTTTTACCAATTCTCTTCGAAGCGGGCAGCGGTGGCGACGGGCTTGAAAATTCCCTCGACCAGCTGTTTCAATCTGCGGACAGCGCCATAGCATCGGGCACAAATATCCTGATCCTCAGCGACCGGGAATTTGATGACAAACTTGCGCCCATACCCGCACTTTTGGCTGTATCGGGCCTGCACCACCACCTGATACGGGCCGGTAATCGTACGGAAGTAAGCATTGTGCTGGAATCGGGCGAGCCGAGGGAAACGCACCATTTCTGTACTCTTCTCGGTTATGGCGTAGACGCGGTAAACCCGTATATGGCTTATGAAAGCATTCACGACCTGATCACGGAAGGCCTTCTGGAAGATGTTCCTTTTGAAAAAGCGGTCAGAGGCTATAATAAAGCCGTTGTAAAAGGAATTGTGAAGGTGATGTCCAAAATGGGGATCTCCACGATTAAATCGTATCGCGGCGCTCAAATCTTTGAGGCGCTGGGAATCAGCCAGAAAGTAATTGACAAATATTTCACCTGGACCGATTCCAGAATTGAAGGTATCGGGCTCGATATTATTGCAAAGGAAGCCGAACTCCGGCATGAAAAAGCCTATCCGAAAATCCAGGTAAACGGTCAGGTACTGGACGAAGGCGGACAGTATAAATGGAGAAGAAACGGGGAGTATCATATGTATAATCCCGAGACGGTCCACCTTCTGCAGTTTGCCAGCAAAACAAACGACTACCAGCTGTATAAAGATTATGCAAGCCGGTTAGATGATCAAAAAGACCCTCCGCCCACACTCAGGCACCTGATTGATTTCAATTACGAGAATGAACCAATTCCTCTGGAAGAGGTTGAATCGGTGGAGTCGATTTGCAGACGATTTAAAACCGGGGCGATGTCTTACGGCTCCATCAGCCGGGAGACTCATGAGGCACTGGCTATCGCCATGAACCGCCTTGGAGGCAAAAGCAACAGCGGTGAAGGCGGAGAGGAATCAAACCGATACGTACCGGACACGAACGGAGACAGAAGAAACAGTGCCATAAAACAGGTGGCTTCGGGCCGATTTGGGGTGACCAGTGAGTATCTGAACAGCGCAAATGAAATACAGATTAAAATGGCGCAGGGTGCCAAACCGGGTGAGGGTGGTGAACTGCCCGGTAAAAAAGTGTACCCCTGGATTGCCAAGGTACGACTTTCTACGCCCGGTGTAGGTTTGATATCACCACCGCCTCATCACGATATCTACTCCATTGAAGACCTGGCGCAGCTGATTCACGATCTTAAGAACTCCAATAAACGGGCACGGATTAATGTTAAGCTTGTGTCGCTTGTTGGAATCGGGACCATTGCTGCGGGTGTATCAAAAGGTCATGCGGATGTTATCCTGGTCAGCGGCCACGATGGCGGAACCGGTGCATCTCCTCAAACCAGCATCAAGCACGCCGGTCTGCCGTGGGAGCTTGGCCTGGCCGAAACGCATCAAACACTGGTCCTGAACGATCTCAGAAGCCGCGTTTCCCTGGAAACTGACGGACAGATCAAAACCGGACGTGACATTGTGATAGCAGCCCTTTTGGGTGCTGAAGAGTACGGGTTTGGCACAAGCGCACTGATCACCCTTGGGTGTGTTATGATGCGAGTTTGCCATTTGAATACCTGCCCTGTTGGAATTGCAACACAGAATCCTGAACTGCGTCATAAGTTTAAGGGTGATCCCCAGCATGTGGTCAATTTTATGAAGTTTATCGCGCAGGATGTTCGCGAGTACATGGCCAGGCTTGGATTCAGATCAGTCGATGAGATGATCGGGCGGGCCGATAAGCTGAAACAGCGCGAAACAGATCACTGGAAAGGAAAATACCTGGATCTCTCTCCGGTACTCTACAGGCCAAATGCTCCTGAAGGAGTGGGAGTTCGAAGTCTTATCAAACAGGATCACGGTCTTGAAAACGCACTCGACATTCAGACGTTGATGGATGTCTGTGAACCGGCACTGGCAAACAAGCGAGAGGTTCGTGCAACACTTCCGATCAAAAATATCAATCGTGTAGTTGGAACTATTGTTGGCAATGAAGTCACCCGTCGTTATGGGCGCGAAGGTCTTCCTGAAGATACAATACATCTCAAATTTAATGGATCTGCCGGTCAGAGTTTCGGCGCATTTATTCCCAAAGGGATGACGCTGGAACTTCAGGGCGATGCGAACGACTATTTTGGCAAAGGCCTTTCCGGCGGCAAGCTGATCCTCTATCCCGATGAAGGAATCCGGTTCAAACCGGAAGAGAACATCATTGTCGGGAATGTCTCTTTCTACGGAGCCACAAGCGGTGAAGCTTATATAAGAGGAATGGCGGGCGAACGCTTTTGTGTGAGAAACAGCGGTGTGAATGCCGTTGTGGAAGCTGTGGGTGATCACGCCTGCGAATATATGACGGGGGGACGTGTGGTTATCCTTGGCCCCACCGGACGAAACTTCGGTGCCGGGATGTCGGGCGGAATCGCCTATGTTCTGGATCTGAATAATCGCTTTGCAAAGAACTGTAACAAAGAGATGGTTAGCCTGCAGCGGCTTCGTGATGAAGATGAGATCAAAAAGGTAAAACAGATGATTCTCAATCATGGAGAATACACTGACAGCCACCTTGCCTGGAAAGTTTTGGCAAAATGGGAGCAGCTGGAGGAAAAGTTCGTGAAAGTGATGCCGAACGATTATGAACAGATGCTTGCATCTATAGAGAAAGCAAAAATGAATGGAGCAGATGCGGAGCAGGCCGAAATGGAAGCTTTTCTCGAAAACAAAGAGTAATAAAGAAAGGCTCAAGACAAGAAAACACTGAAAGCTTAGATCATAACAAATTACTATTATGGGTAAACCGACCGGATTCATGGAGTTTGACAGAAAAACAACTCCGTATCGAAAACCTGAAAATCGTATAGAAGACTGGCAAGAACTTAATACAAAGATGCCGGAAGAAGATCTTCGGGACCAGGGCGCCCGATGTATGGACTGCGGTATTCCGTTTTGCCAGACCGGGAGCGAAATGGATGGAAAATCGATGGGTTGCCCTATCCATAATTTAATTCCGGAATGGAATGATCTTGTCTACCGCGGAAAGTGGAAAGAAGCCCTGCACAGGCTCCATAAAACCAATAATTTCCCGGAATTTACCGGACGGGTATGCCCTGCTCCCTGTGAAAGTTCCTGTGTGTTGGGTATTACCGATCCTCCGGTTGCCATAAAAAGTATTGAGCAGGCGATTATTGACCGTGGATTTGAAGAGGGATGGGTTGTACCAAATCCACCGGACCAAAGAACCGGTAAAACGGTTGGGGTTGTAGGCTCAGGGCCTGCAGGTCTGGCAG
>CAZKIZ010000276.1:0-4974 GCA_964552935.1 uncultured Rhodohalobacter sp.
CTATAGTGGTACGACAGTGCAGATCAAAAGTTACCTATTGGCAGAAGATGATCTTTAAAAGATTTGATTTGAAACTCACTTTATCTTCAGACAGAGAATCGTGGTGTCATCAGCAAGTCGTTCCACACTGAACTCTTCGATATACTCTTTAATTTGGTTGCAGGTCTCTTTCGCCGACAGGTTTTCGCTGTCAAGATCTTCAACGTATTTCAACGCGCGATCGAATCCAATTCTCTCACCGCTGCTATTGACCGCTTCCGGGAATCCGTCTGAATAGAAAAAGAACAGGTCTCCAGGCCTGACGATCACACTCAGATCTTTATAGTCGACGGACGTGCGTATTCCAAGTGGATATTTTGGCACGGGAGTTTTTAAAAATTTCGCTTTTCCGTCTCTTTTGAGTATTGGCAAACAGTGTCCTGCATTAGCAATGGTTAGGATCTGTTTTTCGGGATCATATCGGCCAATCAAGCATGTAATAAAGGTTCGGGAATCGGTTTTATCGTAAATAACGGGGCACACTTCTCTCAATATTTTCGAGGGCTTGTCGGTATACATACGGGAGCGCAAAAGCCCGCTTGTAAATACAGCCTGCATTGCCGCCCGCATCGATTTTCCAGATACATCTACGACCGTTAGAGTGAGACTGTTTCCGGACCCTTTCACGTAATCGAAATAGTCCCCTCCAACTTCAAAAGAGGGAAGGAAATAGCCGTGCAGCTCATACTCTTCAGATTCAAATGGGGCAAAGGGCATCAGTTTTTGCTGCGTTACTCTGGCAATCTGCATTTCGTTTTCCATCCGGATATTACGCATCATCTTTTTTTCATAATCCGGAACATATCTTTCAACGCTTGCAGCAGACGGAGCTCTTTGATAGGCTACTGTGCCAAATATTGCTATTGAACCGGCCAGAATGATTTGGATCCAGCTTACGGATGCTACATCAATTGATGGAGACCCGAAATATGGCAGTATTGTGATGACCGACGTGAAGAGCCAGATTGCCGCAAATACTGTTACGATACCTTTTTGTCTGTAGGCGATAAAAAGTGGAACAGATATGAGAGTAAACAGGCCAATCTCCTGCAGTTCAGACCCGCTGGTTCCAAATGACCGGCCGAGGCCGGTAAAAAAGAGCCCGCCCAGGATAATGCTCAACACCATCACAACTGACTCTTTTCGAATTCTTTTTGAGAAGAAATTATACACAATACCCACCATCGCGACGGAGGTGAGCGAAGCAATGACGAAAACACTCATATTTATAGATAAGAACTGCGGCCGGTTTATCACCTCGGTAAAGCCGAACTGGCTGTCTGAGTGGTAGAGGTACAAGCCAGATACCATCATGTAAAGAGCCGTAATGCCAAGAATTACTCCGCCTATCGAAAAACCTGTAATAATTCCGGCTCCGGTCTCTTTAAGGTAAAGTCGTCCGCTCCAGAATGCATCAATCAGGTCAATCTGGTACTTCTTTTCACCACGCGCATAGGCTTCCCAGCCAATGTAGGCGATGGCGCCAAACAGGCCCATTACAAGGCCAAAAACAAGCTGATTGAACTGAATAACGATATTTGCCTGGAGCGTGAGCAGTTCAAAGAAGTTCAGCATAAAGATCAATCGCCACAAGAAGATCCCCAATGTTACAACTACAGCTATAAACAGAATTCGTTTCCAGTCTGCTTTTCCTTTAAACACCTGGCCGAGTCCTTCTACAAAGGTGAGGAGTGCAAGAAGTGCAACAACAGAGATAAAGAAAACGACATAGAAGTCATCCACAGTTTTTGGCGGAAGTTTTTCCATTTCGTGGTACGCTTCGAATCGCAGAACTGCAACAGTGCCTTCAGCGTCAGCGACATCATTATTAGCGGCTTCTCCCAGCTCAAGCTCGATAAATTCGCGGTAAGCCCCATTCTCTTTTTCCCATCTGAATAGAGAAGAATGATCACCCTGTTCCGAAATCTCCACGCTGTTCTCTCTCCATTCGGGCACGCTTGTCTCATACGTGAACTCTTCATCAGAAGGATCTGCCCGACTGTACTCTTCCAGATCGTAAAGAAAGATCTCTCTTACAATTCTTTCGGCAGTTTCCGGGCTTTTCTCCCCCGAAGCTATAGCGGCTCCACCCCTGTCAGGATACACTTCGAATAATTTTATCTGTCCTGCATTGTCGAGCTGAGTTCTGAACAATCCGCTGCTTTCAAAAATTGCGTTTGCGGAGAGTGCAAAACTTGCATCCAGGCCAAGAGTCCTTGCCGTAACCACATCCCAGCCGTGCAGGTGAAAGCCTTCACTATTTAGCTGTGCCGGGGTGGGAGCTTCAGGTTGCAACGAATCACGAATGGCCCTGTACAGCGAAAAACGCTGCTGCCTGAACGGTACCACACCCAGCGTATCGGTGTCTATATTCAGACGCTGATATAAAGAAGAGGTTTTTACTGTAGCCTCTTCTTTAGAATATGAAACCGGGGCGTCTGCAAAAAAGTAAAACTGGCTCAAAAGACCGATAAAGAGCACCATCCCCGTCAAGCCTGCAATGACCCAAAATTTTAATCCCTGATTTTTCGATACAGAAGAATTCATACCAAAATAGATTTGCTCAAAAGCGCAGATTCCCTGATTTGCTTAGATCGATTCGGAATATAATACGAATCTTAAACAATTTAATTCATAACCGATCTATAAACACGATAGATTCACTAACCTGCATTATTCACCAAGAAATCTGGTTGTGAATAATGCAGGCTAAAGTGCTTTACGTTATAAACATCTGAATTGATTCAACATGCATTTTGATCAGAAGAACACATATTTCTCACGTTCTGCACTGTGCAAAAACTCTTCTTGCAGGTCATCAAGTATTGGCGTTATTTGGAGACCTCAGATTGAATAACATTATACTCAAATCATAATTGATGGACATTAACAAGCAAAGACAAGGCACCACTTCTGTATGGGCCGGCGAAACAGAACGTTTTCCGTATGGCAGCCATACCGTCCCCGTCACCAGCACAGTTACATTTGCGTACGAGGATATAGATGAATGGTACGAAGTGGCAAAAGGAACCCAAAAAGGAGATATCTACAGCCGAAATACCAATCCTACAGTCCATGTACTGGAAGAAAAGATTCGAATACTGGAGCGTGCAGAAGCAGCCACATCCTTTTCCACGGGAATGGCGGCGATCAGCAATATCCTTTTTGCCCTCCTGAAACCGGGTGACAGGGTTGTTTCAATCAAAGACACGTATGGCGGAACCAGCCGTATTTTTCTTGAATACCTGCCAAAAATTAATGTGGAAGTCACCCTTTGCGAAACTACCGATCATGAGCAGATTGAGAAAGAGATCGCCAAAGGATGTGATTTGGTTTACCTTGAAACGCCCACCAATCCGACGCTGAAGGTGATCGACCTCGAGCGAATCGCCAGGGCCGCAAAAAAAGCGGGTGCAATTGTAGTGGCGGATAATACTTTTGGGACTCCGATCAATCAAAATCCACTGGAGCTGGGCGCGGACCTTGTGCTGCACAGCGCTACAAAATTCCTAAACGGCCACTCTGATGCTATGTGCGGGCTTCTCTGCGGCAGCACCGACCTGATCCATGAAGTATTCAGGTATCGCGAGATCAACGGAGCCAGCCTCCATCCGGATACCGCCTACATGGTGATCCGCGGAATGAAGACGCTGGAGCTCAGGGTTCGAAGACAGAACGAAAACGCGATGGCGATCGCTCAGTTTCTTGAAGAGCACCCAAAAGTCAGTGAAGTATTCTACCCGGGACTTGAGAGTCATCCGGGCCATGAAATTGCCAAAAAACAGATGAGCGGCTACGGCGGAGTACTTAGTTTTTCACTGGATGGAGATTATGAGTCGGTTAAGAGGCTGCTCCACAACCTGTCATTCGTACATCTTGCCGCCAGCCTGGGATCTGTGAGCTCTCTCGCCGGACCGCCGCGGACAACCAGCCATGTGGAACTCACAACTGAACAGCGTAAGCAGCTCGGAATTTCAGAAACGCTGATTCGCTACTCTGTAGGTATTGAAAACAGCGACGACCTTATTGAAGATTTGAAAAAGGCACTCGCTCTTATTTAGCTCTATGGATCGATCAGCGTACATCACACAAACTCTCCAGAAGCTGGTTCAGATCAACTCTGTAAATCCTTCGCTGGAGGCCGGCGGCGGCGGTGAAGAGGAGATCGGGCGATTTATTTCTGCGGAGCTGTCGTCGCTTGGAATTCAGCATGAAATCGAACCAATTGCGGACAAGCGGGTTAACGTTACGGCAACTATTCCGGGCTCCGGCAGCGGAAAATCCCTGATCCTGAACGCGCATATGGATACGGTGGGTACGTCCGGCATGGACGCCCCGTTTTCCGGCGATATCAAAAACGGCAAACTCTACGGCAGAGGCGCCTACGATATGAAAGCGAGTATCGCGGCCATTCTTTGTACAGCAAAAACGTTGATCGAAGAGGGACAAAAGCCGGCCGGTGACCTGATTCTCTCATTTGTGGCTGACGAGGAGTTTGAAAGCATCGGCGCCAAACGGTTCGTTGAAAAATACCGGGCAGACGCAGCGATTGTGACTGAGCCGACCGATCTGCAAATCTGCCTGGCGCACCGGGGCTTTGGCGTATTTAAAATTACAACACAAGGAAAAACTGCCCACGGAGGGGAGCACCGGCTTGGAGTTGATGCCAATACCAGCATGGCACTGCTTCTTGCCGAGCTGAATAAATACGGAAAAAGACTACCCGAAGAGATAAACCATCCGCTTTGCGGAGAGGCCTCGATGCACGTCCCGCTGATAGAGGGCGGCAACAGCCTCTTTATCTATTCGAACAGATGTACCGCCCATTTAGAAAGGCGAACGCTGCCGGGCGAAACGGAACAGAGCGTGATGAATGAGCTGAACCGGATCGTCCGGAGCCTGGAGAAAACAGAGCCCGATTTTAACGCTTCAATT
>CAZKIZ010000277.1:0-4971 GCA_964552935.1 uncultured Rhodohalobacter sp.
GGAAAGAGGCTGTCCAAAAAGGGCGTTATCCCGCACTTGATTCGGGATCTCCCATCCCTATAATAGACAGGAGATGCCGGATCGGAGTCCGGCATGACGAAATTGAGGATGAATGTTCTTCTTTCCCGCCCCTTTTGGACAGCCTCAGGCATATATCACTCAGGAAATGAAATTTTCCCGAAATTGACCTTCTTCACGCCCGACTTGGTTTCCATCGGGAAACCCTCTCCGGCCAGCATCTCGTTGGCAAGCACTGCAAAGATGACCGCTTCTTTGGCATCGGGATCTACTCCGAGTTCCGAGAAATTCTTTAGTTCAGTTCCCGGCAGAAGATCTCTCAGCCTTTTCATCAGAACCGAGTTATGCGCACCTCCCCCGCTCGCATAAATTCCGCACTTCTTAACATCCGGCACACAGGCCGCCATATTTATAGCAATCGAAACCGCCGAGAGTTCGGTAACCGTAGCCACCATATCTTCCGGCGGGATTTCATCAAATCGAATCTCGTTCTCCTCTAGAGTTTGCCTGATCCATCCGATATTGAAATATTCGGGCCCGGTAGATTTGGACGAGCTCTCCTTAAACCAGGGATCGCTGAGAAGCGGCTGCAGAACCTCATCCAAAACGCGTCCCGATTTTGCGATCTCAGCATCACGGTCAAATGGCATGTTGAAGTAGTGCTGAACCACATTATCTATCAGAGTGTTTCCCGGTCCCGTATCGGTGGTAAATGGTTGTGCCCCAGTTTTATCTGCGGCGGGGAGCCAGGTGTAGTTGGCAATTCCGCCAATGTTGAGCAAAATTCGCGGCTTTTGCGCATCCCCGAACAGCAGCCTGTCAACCAGCGCCGCCATCGGAGCTCCCTCTCCTCCGTGAGCTGTGTGCTTCTGTCGAAAATCGCTGATCGTCATTATTCCTGTCCCCGCGGCGATCTGATCTCCATCGCCAATCTGAAAAGTGCTGTTCAGCAGCTGTTCAGTTCGCTTCTGGTCCCGCGCCGGATAGTGATAGATCGTCTGACCATGACTGGCGATACAGTCGACCTCTTTACCGGAAACATTCCACTTCTTCAGCGCCCGGCTGATCATCTCCGCATGATCTGCCGCAAGACGCGTATGCATATAGCAGAGATCTTTCAAACCCACTGTTTCAACTGAAGAGATCTTTTTGAGAAGTTTTTTCTGATCCTTAGTGTAATCGATCGTCACAAACTTCTCCAGGGTTACCTTGGTGTGACTGCTTGCACCGGTGATGGTACATAGGGCGATATCAAGTCCGTCGAGGGACGTACCGCTCATCAGTCCGATGATTGTGCGGCTATCCTTTTCAGAAATTTCTTGAAGCTGAATCAGTGATTGGTTCATGGTGAAGGAATCGATATTTTTAAGACTAATTTTGAAACCAAAAAATCTATACTAAATGGCTGATGAAACGGAACAGGAATATCAGGCATGGCACGAAGATATCGAATACCTGGTAAAAGTGTTGAAAGAGAGCTTTGAATCTACCGACGCCTCTTATTACCAGGATGAGTTAAACAACATACTATATGTTGAGCTGGAAGGCCTTGCCGACTATAGCAATGATGAGATCATTGAGATTGCTGAGCCAATTCTCGAAGAGCTCGACCTGGATTTTGAAGATATCATCCTTCTTCCGATTTCGTGATTTAGTTATCAGTTCATTAGTTATTCGGTTATTGGGATGATTTAAATCAATTCTTAATATGATTCCAAATGCAATCCATTTTCCGACTGCGGTTTTATGGACTTTGTACTACAATTGAAGTTTAGATTTAAAAGCGCTTCCATTCCTGTTTCAGCTTGACCTTAGCAATTCGTATTTTCCATCAATAAGATTTTAACAATACCCACATTCGGAATGTCAAAAATTCACACCGGCTATAAAATGACCTGCATCATGTGTGGTGCAGTCAATAAAGAAAATGAGACCTCAACCTACTGCACTGTCTGTGGCGGAGTTCTCCAGATAGAGTATGAGCAGGCGCGCAGCGAAATTCAGTATCCTCTCGAATCAATTGTTGATGATCCACTGAAAAATCATCCCACCGCACTGAAACGTCTGGGCAGGCTATCGGAGCAATACGGAGCAGAACTGTATGCCAAGCTTGAGTTTGAGAATCCCACCGGCTGTTTTAAAGATCGCGGCAGCTATATTGAGGTACAGAAAGCACTGGAGCTGAAGGCCGACGCCATCTGCCTGGCCTCTACCGGAAATATGGCCGCTTCCGTTGCGGCATATGCCTGCTACTTCAAAATTCCGTGCTACGTGTTTGTGCCCGAACAAACCTCGGAAGCCAAGCTGGCCCAGGCCACCATTTACGACGCCATTATCATTCGTATACAGGGAGATTTCACCAAATGTGAGGCGCTCTGCCGTGAATTTGCGAAATCGGGCAACTACTACCTGGCCGGTGATTACGTATTCCGTGAAGAGGGGCAAAAATCTTTTTCTTATGAACTGGTGGAACAGCAGGATGAACCCTTCGACTACGTTTTCATCCCGGTAGGCTGCGGGACAAATTTTGGGGCGATCTACAAAGGGTTTAAAGAGATGCACGATGCGGGCATGATCGATTCTATTCCAAAACTGGTTGCGGTTCAGCCCGAAACCAGCTCGCCGGTGGTTCAGGGAATCTTTAAGCGCGAAAAAATCATCGATGCCCAATCCAAAACCATGGCCTCGTCGGTAGCCACATCCAACCCGATCGACTTTCATAAAGTGCTTCGTGCGATTGATGATACCGATGGCGATGCGTTAACGGTGACGGAAGATGAGATCCTGGTATCACTCCGCGAGATGGCAACGCAGGAGGGGCACTTTACCGAGCCCGCCTGTGCACTGCCCCTGGCATCCTTCAAAAACAACCTGGATAAGTTCGCCGGTAAACGATGCCTTTTCGTGCTTACCGGATCAGGCCTTAAAGATACAAAGGTTGTAGCGACGCACTCACTCACACCACCCGTCCTGAAACCGGACCTGGATCATATCCATAGCTACATCAATTCCGGTTTTATAGAGATTCAGCAGAAATCATTCGGGAAATCGCGGGATAATCTTCTGGCGAACCTGAAACTGGAAGAGAATCAGCAGGAGCTCTATCGCAAGCATGTTGAGAGAATCAATAAGCGTGGGAAAACACTGCACAAAAATGAGATGCAGTATCTGCAGACAATGGTATTAAATGAAGAGACCGATCTTGAATCGCCCGTAGAAGTGCTCGACTATAAAATAACCATGAGGAAAGAAGAGCTCATTGAGGCGGGCGTGATGCTGAAGATCAATGGAAAAGAGATTTCATCGCGTGAAAAAGGTGTCGGGCCTATTGATGCAGTCATCAACGCAATTAAAGCGGAAAGCGATAAGCTGCTCCCTATTGAAGTTGTAAATCATGAAGTGGAAATATTGAGTCCGGATACAGATTCCCTTGTGGTTGTAACACTGACTTTTGAAAAAGATGGCCAGCAGTGGAGAACCAAAGGCGCATCAGCCGATACTATAGAGGCGGCGATCAATGCCTTTGAAAAAGGCCTGGCGATTGGTCAGAAGGCGATACTTGCCTGATCGGGAAAAATGTCTTAAATTAATAGACAATATTTCTCGAAATTAAAGGCGGGTTCTAAAATGGAAAAAAAGAAAGAAAACCTTGTAAACGAAGCAGCGGTTAAATACAGCGCCTCGCCCAACGAGGAGTACCGGCTGGTAGAGCAGGCGCATCAAGGTCTTTCCATATCCGCCTTCTTTGATATTCTCTCCTTTTCAGGGCTCACAAAGGATGAACTGGCCGGCCTGCTTGATGTATCGTTTAAAACCATTCAGCGATACCAAAAAGACGATAAGAAACTTAGCGCTATCCACAGCGAACAGCTTTTAAAAATCATTGCACTCTATCAAAAAGCGGAAGAGGTTTTTGCTGATCTGGATTCATTCAACCGGTGGGTTCGGAAACCGGCACTGGGCCTTGGCAATGAAAAACCGCTCAAATTCATGCAAACTCCGGGCGGCATCAATTTAATTATGGATGAGCTTCGCCGAATAGAGTTCGGAGCGCTGGCGTAAGGCACGTAGCGCGTGGCTCCTGCCTCGCGGGTCAAGTTTCAGAGATCAGGATGTAGATTAAAGTAGCTTATTATGATCGTTTACCGAATTACGACGGCTAAATGGGCATCAGTTTTGACCGGATCGGGGTATCCGGCCAGGTGGAATCCCAGGTATGTCCGCGTGATCTACACCGCAGAGAGCATCGCCCTTGCCTGCCTCGAAAACCTGGCCCACCGCTCAGGCGAAGGGCTGAACGCCAATTTCAGACTTGTAGAGATCGAAATTCCGAAGAACACATCATCTGATTCGTACTCTCAGGACGATCTGCCCGATGGGTGGCACACTATTCGCGGATACCCGGCTTGTCAAAAGCTCGGAGCTGAATGGATCGAAAAAAATAAAAGCTGCATACTGCACGTCCCCTCTTCAATCATTCCGTACGAAACGAATGTTTTGATCAACCCAAACCATCCTGATTTTAGCAGTATTTCCATTCAAGCCATTCGAAAATTTTCATTCGATGAACGACTGACCGGCTGAGATTCAGAAGCCCCGCCATATTTCTAAATCAACACCCATCAGTCCGGCGTGTATCCACGATGGAGAAGATTTTCCAACCTTCCGATTTGCGGATCAGGTTCATTGTATTTACGCCACAGTGACTAAATTCTCCCGCCACATAAAATCGATATTCCATCCATGCAGTTGCAAGATTTTCATCTGAATGGACCCGGATTGATGTGAGTTTCTCGTCAAGAGTTCCCGGCTCTGCTCCCGATACCGAACCAATAAACCGTTCAAAAGAGGTCTCGTTCAGAGAGGTATTTTCGCCATCAACTCTGACGGTGTGAAGCGTTGCTTCTTCTGTAATTATGGACCGTATTCCTTCTCCATCTGAAGCGCGCATCA
>CAZKIZ010000278.1:0-4942 GCA_964552935.1 uncultured Rhodohalobacter sp.
GACTTAAGCCTCGTTTAAGAACATAATCTTTATCCACCAGGCTGAAGGCCTGAAACAGATTGAGCTATGAATCATCTCAAATTCCTTGAAAAAACTCCGTCTGTTGGCACGCCTTCAGCGTGCTCTTCTTGTTGGGCTGCAATCTTTTACATAGGGTACTTCCCTATGCTGAGGTGTATCAGGCTTTCAGCCTGAGGGGTTTCGGTGAAGCCGAGGCGGGAAAATTTAAATCCAGATCAACCGGTACTACTATTATTCAACTGTGCGAGCTCCAGGTAATCGGGCTCGTAGGTTTGGGGATCTTCTTTTTTGAAATGATCTTTCAGTTTGAGGTGATTCCAGGCCATAACCAGGTTTTTGGCCGATACCGCTTCTGTACCAAATGTCTGTATCTGATCCCATTTCTCAAGATTCAGCCTACTCCAGCCGGTTCCGACAAGAATAGCATTCGATGTCAGCTTCTCCTCTATTGCAACCAGCTCCTCAACGGCGGGCTCATTCTCCACAGACATGTTTGCTCCATCCCATTTTAGCTGCTGCACATAGAGATGGGTTCGCCGGGCGTCAATCACTGAAAAAATCTGTTTAGGAGTGCTATCCAGCTGAAGGCCGCCGGCAAAAGTGACAAGGGTTGGGCAGGTGTAAAACGGCACATCTCGTCCGTATAAAAAACCTTTGATGGCAGACGCACCGATTCGTAAACCGGTATACGAACCGGGCCCTCCGCTAAACAAAATGGCGTCCAGGTCTTCTATTTTGATGGATGCCCTCTCCAGGAGCTCGTCCGTAAAGGTAAAGAGCCGTTCCGAATGCACTCCACGCCCTTCAATTCGTTTCTCCCAGGTTCGCCTGCTGCCCGTTTGAAGAGCGACCGAACAGACCGGAGTTGACGTTTCAATAGCTAAAATCATGGTATTGTCTTTTCTAAAAACCAGGTGCCGTTACTTAAATCCACCCAGCGTTCATAAATTCTGCGAAGCTGCGCGTACATATCTGCCGGAAAATCCTTTCTGGATATGTCGATTTCAAAAGAGTATCGCAATACGTTTCCGGTAACGGCGTATCGTTCGTTCAGTTCAGCGCCGGAAAGGCGGGTCTGCCTCGTCTCATCGGAGCCCTCCGCCTCAAAACCATCCGGCAGACGCAGCTGGTAGTTGATCATCAGGTTTTCGGGGGCGTCAAGCGTAATGGGAACTCTTCGTTCAGTCGCCTCAAACGGGTTTCGGAATAGATATCCAACCACCATCGGCCTGAATTCCAGACCGTCACTGAAGCTTGTGGCATACCCGTCAATTCTAAATTCAATCTCCACCGCGGCGGAACGGTCGCCCCCCTCACTCAGACTGATCTCCGTTCGATCAATTACCACTTCCGGATACATATCCAGAAACATCGATGATGCAATCTGACTCGAACTCTGTCCTGCATCCATTTCTGAACGAATCTGCTGTGCGGGATACCCCTTCGTATTTGCGCTGAGTGTTCCGCTCAGGTGCCCATCCTCGGTAAGGTCGAGATCAAGAAAGATCGTCAGGTCAAAAATGCTTTTTTCAGGCTTGATATCAATCCATTCATAACTCGTTTCACGGAGTAAAAATCCCTGTTCATTGAATGATTCTATCGGTATAAGGCCCGGTTCACTGTTACGAAAAGAGGCGTCCATGAAAAAATCCTGCCCGTCGATCCGGCTGTGAACCAGCATCCTGTTAAACTGGTATACAGATGGAAAAGAACGGTTTATCTGCCCAAAATCACGTCCTGAAATATAGAGGGGGTACGACTCAATCCCGGCACCCCGGAGCATCGCCAGGAGCGTCATATTTATTTCAGCCTGGCTTGCCGGTTCAGATTCAAGAACGTGATCAATTCCCTCATCGGCAAAAACTGAATTCATTCCATTGAACCGTGCTCTGTTGTTCACGTAGTAATAGATCGAATCCTGGGCCATTTCTACATCTTCAAACCGACCGGCGATAGAGTTTCCGAGCTCCTTTATTTCAGTGTGATCCATGAGAACCTTTTCAGGCGAAGCACTCCTTCTGATCTGTGCGGCCACCAGCTCCCAGCTATTCTCAAGCGGCTGGCGGGGAATGCCAAATTCGCTGATCATAAATTTTATCTTCCCGCGAATATCGTCCACCGATGATACATATGCTGTATGATCCACCGGCGGGATATGTTCGGCTTCCCACTTCTCAAGCAGAATCGGTTCGGGCCGAGAGTAGCTGAACACAAGCGGCACCATGCTGGTATCCGTCTCCTCACGGCTATATTCCAGATCAAAATTCACGTTTTGTGATACCGCATCATACCGCAAAAATCGTTCATTCTGAAGCGTGATAGCTGCTTTTTGGGTTGGGACCTGTTGCGCAAAGTAGAAATCGGGAAGCTCTTCAATGTAGCGGCGATGAACAGAATACTTATACTCCAGAACGGCGCCCGGTTGGGCCTCCGGCATCTCGAACTCAAGGATACTGTAGCGAGTGTTAAGTTGCGAACGGCTTACAAGTTCATCATTGAGCTGAATAGTCGTACCGTCGGGCAGATAAGTGGTGCCGGCAAGATTTTTAATCTCCTCCATATTATCAGCTTCGTAGACAGGAATACCCACCAGTGCTGCATCAGCAATTTCCAGCGGATCGTCTGAAAAGATCTTGATTCGAATCAGATGATCAATAATGGCAATGATTCCGCTCGATTCTTCTGTGAAACGGATAGAGGATTCTTTGGACAGAAACTCGTAGGGATAATCATGGTCAGGCTCATAATCAAGGTAGTGTACCGGAAGAGAACCGTAGTCAGATAGCAGATCCCGAATATCGATCTGATCATCATTGAGCTGACCTTTCGCAGATGCGGCAAGGAGCAGCAAAAAGAGTGAGCAAATCGTAAACTTCAGGAGCCGGTTCATATCTGTTTGTAAACTGTTGAATCAGCCGCCTATTGTGTTTTTGATCAACCGGTTGTTGTTAAAGATTGCAACGGCACGGCCGGTCATCTTCTTATTCAGATACGGTGAGTTACGCGATTTGGAGCGGACCTCTTTTGGAGTAAACGTCCATTTTTCATCGGTATTAAAAAAGGTCAGGTTCGCCTTTTTACCCTCCGTAATTTCAGGAATCTCCAGGTTCAGAATTTCACGCGGCTTCACAACCAGTTTCTCCAGGAGCTGATTGATTGTCAACTTTCCGGGTTCCAGCAGTCTCTTTACGCTGATACTCCACGCCGTTTCCAGACCGATAATTCCATTTGGAGCATAAATAAATTCCTGTTCTTTCTCCTCGATCGCGTGCGGGGCGTGATCGGTGCAGATCACGTCGATGGTTCCGTCAACCAGACCCTCTATCATCGCATCCACGTCATCCTGTGTGCGAAGCGGCGGATGCATCTTCACGTTGGTGTCAAAATCGCGTTTTTCAATCTCCTCGTCGGTCAGGTCAAAATGGTGGGTGCAGACTTCGGTGGTCACGTTGATGCCATCCTTTTTCGCCTGTCTGATGAGATCCACCGCTTTTCGGGTGCTGATATGAGCTACGTGAATATGTCCGCCCGTAAATCCCGCCAGCAGGATATCGCGGGCAATCATCGTCTCCTCGGCAATACCGGGCGTCCCGTCCAGGCCAAGACGCGTGGATACTTTCCCTTCATTCATATGACCGGGACGCGATAGTTCAAGATCTTCCTCATGGTTGATAATCGGCATCCCCAGCATAGACGAGTACTCGAGAGCCACACGCATCACCTGCGAATTATAGACCGGATCACCATCATCGCTAAACGCAACGGCACCGCTTTTTTTCATGTCGGCCATCTCTGCGATCGACTTTCCCGCACGGTCTTTCGTGACGCAGCCGATCGGGTGAACGCTAACAGCCTGCCCCTCCGCTCTCTTGCGAATATATTCTACCACGTCACTCGTGTGGATGGCCGGTTTAGTATTCGGCATGCAGGCCACCTCTGTAAACCCGCCAAATGCAGCCGCCCGACAACCCGTTTCGATCGTCTCCTTATGTTCGAACCCCGGCTCCCGAAGATGTACATGCATATCCATCCATCCGCCACTGACAAACGCCCCGCCCGCGTCAAAAAGTTCTTCGTCATCACCCTTCTCAAGCGAGTCAGAAATGTTGGTGATGATGCCGTCTTTAATCCGGATTGAAGTGGAGGTTTTACCGTCATGGCCGTTTCCGACCGGTACGCAGTTTTGTATCAGAAGATTTTTACTCAATGTACTATCGGTTTGATTGAATTTGCCCTCAAATATAGCCTGAAATCTGCTGAATTACGATTGGGAATTGATTGTGGTTTTATTGGTTGTTTAGTTGATTGGTTGATTTGAGAATTAGTTTATTGAGTTAAAGGACCTGTGAGTATTCCGGTGCCATTGTTCATTTGGTCCCGAAGCTCGGGAGCATTTGCGGTTTCTGATAGCATCAGTGGATGCATCTTTTTTTCATTTAAGTTTCAGTCCTAAACATTCATCTGTGTCCCCTTGTGAAAAACCTTCGTGTCCATAATGGTTAAACCGATAAAATCAACCCTCTTCAAACTTCTTGCTCTCAAACAAATTGAAGAAATCAAACAATTTCATAAACAGGTAAAACGCAATTATGGCGTAAGGGAGTGATGTGAAATAAAATTCGCTTGATCCAAACTCTATTTCCAGGCCCGTCATCGCTTCAAAATATCCGGTGGGAATCCCTGAAAACAGAGCACTCAACGCAATTGCAAGCCCGCCCCGCAACAAGTACGTAAGAATTCGATCCGCTTTCCTCTCCGTGGTTCCTGTAACAGATGTTTCCTTAGAATCCGTTTTATCCGGTTTTTGGGAATCTCCCAAATCCTGGCTTTGGGTCGTGTTTTTCTTTTTTCGATATTTTTCCATTAGCTGTAACATACTGTTTTTATGATGTTACCTGAAGTAAAAAATGTTTATTCTCGC
>CAZKIZ010000279.1:0-4941 GCA_964552935.1 uncultured Rhodohalobacter sp.
GACGAAGATATTTATTACCATCCTTAGTGCCCGATTTATGACGACGGTTGCCGGATCTGTTTTTACTGCCAGGAACCAGCCGGCAATAGCTGACAAACTTCTTGTCGGTTGTAAAGCGCAAAATATCCCCCACTT
Organism: uncultured Rhodohalobacter sp.; assembly: GCA_964552935.1. GTDB lineage: Bacteria > Bacteroidota > Rhodothermia > Balneolales > Balneolaceae > SW132. The sequence goes on from CAZKIZ010000279.1 coordinate 136, forward strand.
CCGCCAGGATCGTCCATCCGGTTACCAGCCCAATGCCAGGAACCGCAAGCAACCGCTCCAGCTCGCAGGTAAAGTCCGCCTGCTCTTCAATGGCTTTCTCCACCCGGCGAATATGCTTCTGGAGCTGGAGGATTTGTTCCAATACCATCTCCGCTTCCAGGTAGCTTACCTGCGGCAACCGGGCCTGCAGCCACTTGATCAGCTCGTCGGGATACCGCCATCTGGATTCACCATCATGAATATTTACATTGTACTTCGCCGCAAGGTTCCACACCGAGGATTGGAGACTCTCCCGGCGTTCAACCATACGCAAGCGCGCCCGGGTGAGCTCACGAAGATTGCGTTGATTGCCCATTTGCATATGCGCTTCGGGGATCAATCCCGCCCGAAGCAGCTCCGCCAGGGTCCTGGCATCCACTTTATCGGTTTTTACTTTTGCATAGCTGATCGCTTTGAGCATTTTCGCATGGGCAAGATGTAGTTGGATGTTATTTTCCTGACACCAATCAGCTACCCAGTACCAGAAACTCGTACATTCGACAACCGCCTGTACAGGTTCATCAAACTGACTAAAAAAATCACTCAAGCTCTGCCGGGTGGCTGGCAGTTTACCTTTCCAGATTTCTTCGCCTTTGTCGTTAATTGCTGAATTTACCATATTTGTAAAGTGTAAATCGATTCCGATGTGAATCATGACGTCCTCCTTAGGTTTGGTTTATGGCTAAAACTCTAATCTAAGCGAGGACGTCCTTTTTGTAAATATCAGGTTTTACATTGATACGACACTAACAAATAACCAGTACCCAATACCCAATTAACCGATAACAACATCAGCCAAAAGAACCGGGATAAAATCTACTCATCACCTTCTTCCTTCCTGTAAAAAATCACGGCTCCGAACAGGCCGGCTCCAAAGAGAGTCACGGTTCCAATGCGTGCCAGCCAGTTCCCGATAGAGTACCAGGCCGGATCGAGAACCAGATCGAGCTCGTGTTCACCCGCCGGAACTTCAAAGCCCCGCAGCACGTAATTGGTTCGGACAATATCGATCTCCTCGCCGTTCAGAGTTGCGGTCCAGCCCGGCGGATACCAGATTTCACCCAGAACGAGAAAGCCGGGAGCCGATCGCGAAATTTCCATGGTGATCCGGTTTGCGTTGTATTGCGTGATTGAAATTTCAGATCCGGGATCAGCTTCAGCCTGAACGCCGGGCTCATCCGTAACGAAGGCCACCGATCCGGCATCAAAGTCTTCTGAAATTCTTCGAAGAACATCGGGCTGACTCTCTAAAACCTCCACGCGGTCCACAAACCACGCCTTTGGGAGTACGCCCTGGTTTTCAATGACGGATCCCTGCTGGTCGCTGTGGATAGTCTCGAAACCGGGAATCTGCACCTGGCCCTGAGCCGTTATAAATTTGACGTTGAGCATATTCAGCACCCCGATGTTAATTCCGGCGGGGCCGGAAAAGATCGCCTCATCGATCAGGTCCTGGTAGTAGCCGAGTTTGGCCCCTGAATATCCGCCGACAGATGGATAAAAATAAGCGGGCACAGCATTGTTAAAGGGGCTGTCGAGAAGCGGCAGCGTTCGGTAGGACCACCCCTCAGCCTGGTACACGTTGTTGCGGATGACCCGGTCAAGCTCTCGTTCCTGCCGTTCAATCACCTGTTCCCGCTCAAGAGATCCATCGACCAGGGATCCTTCACTGAGATATCGCTGATCTACCTGGATCAAGTCGAAAGCGAGCAGAATACAGAACGAACCGACAGCCACTGAGGGTGATATTTTTCGATTGCCGGCAAACCAGATGAGCCCGAGTCCCGCAATAAAGAAGAACCCAAATCGCAGCGTGTCGCCCCTCGCCATCTCCTGCCGCTCGGGTATCAGCTGATTGTTGATATAGTCGTTCACGGAGCGGGCCACGCGGGGATCATCGGCCGGTACCTGGTTTTGCTGTGCAATTTGCTGAGCGATTTGCTGACGTTCGCCCGGCTTTTCAAACGAGAGGGCGTAGAAGCCAATGAGTATAAAGAGAGCTCCGGCGGCACCTGCAATATACACTGCGCGTTTCCAGGCATCGGTCTGCTTTTTTCTGTGCTGATTAAATTGATCGGTGATCCAGCCGAGCCCCATCACCGACACAACGGCGAAGCAAAATACGGAGGTCATGAGCCACATCTCCGGGGCGCGAAACTTATCAAATAGCGGAAAGTAGTGGAACATGGCGTTGTTCAGGAGCATGAAATTTTCGCCCAGCGAGAAGAGCAGTGTGGCGATACCCGGCCCCAGGAAAACCCATTTCAGTTTATGCCGCGATTTGATCGCTCCTATGATAAAAAAGAGAACCACAAGCGCACCCATGTAGTGCGGGCCGCTGGTAAACGATTTTGGCCCCCAGTAGGCATCGCCCGACGCGCCGCCGTACGATCCGGGAATCACCAGGGTAAAGAGCTCGCCCACGCCCTGCGACCATGCAAACGCATAATCCTGCGACAGTCCTTCTGTATTCTCAATCTCTGAGCCGCCACGCATGCTGTAGGTGCTGTATTCTGCCGTGCTCCAGTAGAGCTGAACGGTAATGAGGGTTGCGACGAGAGCAGCCAGAGCGAGCCAGCCGGTGTAATTTGCAAATTTGTTGAATGCAGCCGTTTTGTAGGCGCGCACCGCATCAACGATAAAAAGCGTGCCGAGCGGGAACAGGAAAAAGTAGGTTACCTGTGGATGATAGGCGCGCAGGTGCAGCGTAAGCGCCAGTCCGAAGGCGAAGAAGGCGAGCCACCGGTTGATTTTAGATCTCGTCATCAACAAATATCCCACGTAGATCCAGGGGATGTAAATGTAGGCCAGGAACTTGGCATTGTGTCCGGCGCCGATGATAATCGGGATGTAGGTGCTGAAGCCGATCACAACAGACCCAAAAACGGCCGTCAGCGGCTTGAACCCCAGCAGGAGAAACATCAGGTACGCCCCGCCAAACAGTACCCAGAACTCAATGGCCGGGTAGATGAATCCAAGTCCCCTGTTGATAAGCGTGTCGAGGTTCCAGATCTGCGGAGGATGGGAAATTGTGGTGGCGGGCATGCCGGAAAACATGTTGGCGGCCCAGTGCGCCACCTCATCGTATGTCTCGCGATGTTCAATGAGCGATTCGGCCCCGGCGCGCCACTGGATTACGTCGTGGCCCATATACTGCTGTCCGCCCAGCGTGGAGGCGAAAAATAGAATAAACGGGAGGATAAACAGAAACCCAAGGCAGATTGCGTGCTGTTTTTTGGATGAAAACTTCTCCCAAAAATCCGGTTTTTCAGGGGCTGACTTTTTTTTCTTTTTGGCGGCCATTCAGAAAGGTTTTGATAAACGTAGGTTTTGCGAACTACAAGTGCCTCTTAAAATGCAGAGGCTGTGATGAATTCAGCAGATCGCAGCGGAGCATTGATCTGTAAAAAATCTATTCAATCACGCGGGGTACACGGAAGTAGTCGGAATCGGCATCCGGAGCGTTTTTAAGAGCTTCATCGTGAGAGATCGGTTCTTTCGCCTCATCTTTCCGGAGAATAGATGGCTGTTCGGTAACGTGCTCAAGCGGCTCCACGTCGGATGTGTCGAGCTGATCGAGTTTATCCATGTAGCCCAGAATTTTATTCATATCTTCTTTGAGTCCTTCAGCTTCTTTGTCTTCAAACTGAAGCCTGGCCAGGTGGGCCATGTACTGTACATCATCTTTTGTTACTGACATAAATTCTTTTTATTAGATTTAGTAGATCTCGGTTAACGGGTCTTTCAGCCGATGGTGCAATAAAGTAACAAATTCCCTGCAAAAGGATAAGCAGCTATGAGCAATTTCAGCTTTAAAAAAATAATGGTGATGGGAGCCGGGGGAGTGGGAGGCTACTTTGGCGGAAAGCTTGCCCAGCTGCCCGGAACGGAGCTCTCCTTCGTGGCGCGCGGAAGACATCTCGAAGAGATTCAGAAAAACGGCCTGATTGTAGAGGGAGATACAAATTCATTTGTAGTTCATGGACCGGCATCAGAACATCCCGAAGATCTGCCGGATCCTGACCTGATTTTGTTTACAGTAAAATCGCACGATACTACTGACGCCATCGAATTGATTCGGCCAAAGGCAGGTTCAAACACGCAGATTTTACCGCTTCAGAACGGGATTGAAAATATGCCAAAACTTGTGGATGCTTTTGGTTATGACAGAGTTATACACGGATTGTGCCGCATAGGGGTGCATATATCAGAACCCGGACGGCTGCTTTTTACCAGCAGGGGCAGCGTGATTATTGGCGAGAAAGACGGCAGCCGGTCCCCGAGGACCGAATCGGTGAAAAATATGTTTGATGAAGCCGGAGTGAGCTGCAGAATCAGCGATAACATTGTGCGGGATACCTGGCTGAAGTTTGCCTGGAACACCATATTTAATATGATCACCGCTGCGGAAAACAGAACGACAGACTACTTTTTTAGTGACGGTAAACCTGATACTCTGTTGTGGAAGCTTGCCGGTGAAATACAGGAGGTGGCTAAAGCGGAGGGAGTAGCACTGCGCGACGGCGATATGGAAAAACTGATCCATAAAACCGAGGGAATGGGTGCGTTTGTGACCTCTACACTGCACGACCGGCGATCGGGTAAAAAGATGGAGTATGATGCTTTTACCGGCGCGCTGCTGCGACTGTCAGACAAGCATGGAATGGACCTTCCGGAATACAGAAAACTGCACAAAGAGCTTAAACGAGTGGATAAGGATTGATTTTATACCTGCTGGCTAATAGGTGAACCCGGCTCCACCTTATC
>CAZKIZ010000280.1:0-4935 GCA_964552935.1 uncultured Rhodohalobacter sp.
CCGCCCATCATTCGGGAACCGTATATGGCATCCAGGTCTTCTGCCGCTGCTACCAGCAGATCAAGTTCACGGCAGCTCACCTCGTACTGATTTTTAAGTCCGTAGTGTGAAGCTGTCATGCGCCGGCCAAACGACTCTATATCATCCCTGAGCAGATCATCACACGCATCCAGCACGCGCCGGTTCTCATCCAGTACAAACCGGCAACGGTTGTATACATCATCCGTCAGTTTACCTTTATGGTTTTCGAGAAGTTCATCGGATACGTCGCGCAAATTTTTTATGGATGGATCAAAATCACGTAAAATTTTCACCCCCTCCTCGCACTGATTTCGGCGTACGTTATATTCAGATGAAGCCAGTTCTCTTCTCACCTTTGTATCGCACAAAAGGATTGCAAGATTATCGCGATTAAACGGGTAGTGAGAATATTCCAGTGACCGGCAGTCGAGCCGGATCACGCTTTCCGATTGGCCAAACAGGTTTGCAAATTGATCCATGATGCCACACTGCACACCTACAAACTCATTCTCCGCCTGCTGGCCAATTTGTGCCATCTCAACCATCGTCAGTTCCAGGTCGAAAAGTTCCGCTAATCCGGTCAGCACACCGCCTTCAAGCGCCGCTGAGGATGAAAGCCCCGCCCCGATCGGGATATCGCCTCCAAAAAGACAATCGAAACCATTTACGGCCACCCCCCTCTTCTGAAGCTGGTCCACCACGCCCAGAACATAATCAGGCCACCTTTTTCCCGATTTTTCAAAGTGATCTTCAATCTCTGCTTCATATACAGGATCATCCATATCTGCAGCGTAGAGACGAATTTGGTTCAGATTATTGGGAGCAATCGCCAGTAAAATCTTTTTGTCAATCGCTGCAGGCAACACAAATCCGTCATTGTAGTCGGTATGCTCGCCAATCAGGTTTACCCTGGCGGGTGACTGGACTACAATCGGGGAAGAACCGAACCGATTTGAAAACTCCTGCTCTATTTTTTCTAAGTTTAATTTCATGAATCAAAAAGGATTGAGAAATCTGCAAAGTAGGTGTAAATCATCAGTACAATGATGACCAAAAACACGCTGGCGTGAACGGAATATTTCCAGGGGGTCATATCCACATCTTCTGTGTACTCCTGTTCCCACGCTTCATCAAGCGGTTTAAAGTACCCGATGGTAAACATCATTCCGATTAAGAGCACGAACGCCACTCCCAGGAAGTGAAACTCCGAAATTTGGGCTACCCAGCCGCTAAACGGATGCACAAAATAACCCACTGCTATTAAAGAACAGCCCGCTACAAGTGCCCATTTGACTGCTATAGGCGGTATCTTCTTTCCTATCATACCTACTACAATCACGGCCAAAATCGGGATGAAATAGATTCCGTTCATCTGCTGCAGGTACTGGAAAATACTCGCCTGACCAATCAGAAGCGGAGCGATAATCATGGCTGACAGCGCCACGATCCACCCAAAATGTTTACCGGCCTTCACGATCTGATCGTCTGATGCCTCTTTGTTCCAGATCGCTTTGTAAAATCCGTATCCGTAAAGTGTTGATGTGGCGTTGAGCGCAGAGTTAAATGAACTGAGAATCGCGCCAACCATCACCCCTGCAAACAGTCCCGTCATGGGCGTTGGCAATACATCCCTGACCAAAACGCCGTATGCGCTGTCGGCCTCAATTCCTGTATCAGCGTAGAGGTAAAAGGCGATGATTCCGGGCAGTACGAGGTAGAGCGGGCCAAGCAGTTTCAGCAGGCCGGTAAGAAGTACGCCTTTTTGTCCTTCCTCGAGACTGCTGGCTCCGAACGTTCGCTGGATAATCTGCTGATTGGTACACCAGTAAAAAACATTTAACAGAAGCACACCCGTAAACAGAGTTGAAAATGGTACCTGCTGATCTGGTCCTCCAATGGAGTTAAACCGCTCCGGGTTCGCTTCATTCAGGGTTTGCCATCCTTGCAGCATTCCTTCACCACCGCTCACCGCCTGCAGGCCAAAATAGGTGATCGCGAGGCCTCCAATCAATAATCCAATTCCGTTCAGGAGGTCGGAAACCGCAATTGAACTCAGTCCACCAAAAAGCGCATAACAAGCCCCAATAATCCCGACCACCCAAACCGTCAGCCAGATCACTCCAACATAGGAATCGATACCGGTGAGACCTTGTATATCAAGCATTCCAACGAGCGCCGTGGCTCCGGTATACAGAATAATAGGAAGCAAAATAGCCACATACGCTCCCAAAAAGATAAGGTTAGCGATAACCTGGGTTCCGTGATCAAACCGGATGCCAAGAAACTGCGGGACGGTTGCAATTCCGCTTTTCAAAAAGCGCGGCAAAAAGTAAAGAGCCATCAGAACTAGTGCCAGTACGGCCAGCACTTCCCACGCCATCACGCTCAGGCCGTCAATAAAAGCAGAGCCGTTCAGGCCCACCATCTGCTCTGTTGAGAGGTTTGTCAGCAGCAGTGAACCGGCAATAAACGGAAAACTAAGCCGCCGGCCTGCAAGGTAGTATCCATCGAGGCTGGTAGTGTCCTGGTCCCGTACCCACCACCACGTAAACACGGCTACAAAGCCAATAAACAAAAGAAAGGTGCTTATGATGATGAAATTTTCCATGCTTAAGTATGTCGTTTAATTAAACAATAAATCATAATTACGATCCGCTGATTGATCTAAAGATTCAGGCATCAAGGCATGACCTCAACTGCCCCATTTATAGTACCTGATTTTATTTCAGAACCGTTAACATCTGGGACTTAGAAAAAAATGTCGTTTCAAATTCGTAGACATACAAACTGCTCGACAAGTTGCCTGCATCCATCTCTATCTGGAACACACTGGATAGAACAGCTCCAATGCAGATCGACTGATTTTAGCAAAGCACTAATAGACAATAATATCAGCGCCAAATAAAAAATTTTGCTACAGCTTCCTATAGAATGTGTTCATTTAATTACTTATTGAATCATTGACAATACTTTTTGTTAGCGCTAACATAAACTGAATATATAATTCTATCTCATTGAATCAAAACTACAGCAGCTCTCCAAAAAACGCTGATCAATTATGGTGATTTTTTGGCTCATAAACTGCTTTAAATTTCAGGAGCACCCACATGAGTTTCGAATGATAAGTTCAGTTTTTAACTCAATGTTTTCGGGAGGCTCATCGCTGTTTTGGATGATCTTTATAAGCTTTTCAGCGGCAGCTTGTCCTATTTCTTCAGAAGGCTGCTTTACTGTAGTCAGGGGACACCTTAACAGTCCGGCACGGATATCATCTGAAAAACCGCCAATTGCAATATCATCCGGAATCGAAAGTCCCTCTTCCTCAATCCGCTCAATTGCACCGATTGCCACAGGGTCGTTTACCGTAACCACCGCTCTCGGCCACTTCTCCCGTGGTTGACTCAAGATTTTATCCATGGCGTTGTATCCCCCTTTTTCAAGAAATCCGCTTTCAACGAGCAAATTTTCTTCGACAGTCATTTCAGCCTCCGCAAACGCCTCTCTGAACCCATCCAGCCGTTCTTTACCGATCGAAATATTCGGGCCGTGCAAACATGCAATCCGCTCATACCCGTGCTCAATCATATGCAATGTCATATTTTTTGCGCCCGATTTATCATCAACGCTTACGGTACTGGCCCCTAAACCGCTGATGCATCTGTCAAAGAAAACGAGCGGCATACCCGACTTGATCACGCTCCTGTAATGGTCAAAATTGGTTGTAGTTTCTGAATTGGAGACCAATATTCCATCTACACGCTTCGATTGAAGTGTCTGAATCGCTTTCTTTTCTCTTTCAAAATTTTCGGCTGAGTTTGTCAGAATAAGCTGATAATCTGACTGATAAGCTACGTTTTCAATTCCACTGATAACCTGGGCAAAAAAGACGTGCGAGAGTTCAGGAATTACCACTCCAATGGTGTACGTTTTTCTGGATACAAGGCTTTTTGCCACATGATTTGGGGTATACCCCATACTTCTGGCTTTTTCAATAACCCGCTTTTTTGTTTTAGGATCTACGTTCTCTTTATTATTTAAAGCTCTCGAAACAGTCATCATAGAGACATCGAGTGCTTTTGCTATCTCCTTTAACGTTACGTTTGATCCCAAATCTTCTCCATTTTAGTCACGATGAATTAGTTATATCACAAATCTCCGCAGTACTATAGTTCCCTGTGATAATCTCAACAAAAGAAAAAAGAGACGCACGATTGCTTTAAAATCATTTTCACTCATGAAATATGATCGCTGCACAGGATTACTGATGGTTACCGGTAACAGATTGAAAAATGCCTCATCTTAGCGCACCGCCCCCCTTCTGTCACTTCTACAGTAGCGTTACCCTGCTTTTGGGTAAAATTAGCGGTTACAAGAAATTGCTATAAATACTATACGCATTAATATAATCATCCTGTTTTTCAAAGATTGGAAAAAATGGTATTCATGCCTGCCTGTTCCTGTCCTCGAGAATCGGGCGGGCAAACCGATCATCCCTGGTTTATCTATCAACACTGTATTTTATTTCAACAACTTATGGAGATGTTAAAATCAAATCGATCGCGATCAAAACGGCAGCCCGATCTTATACAGCTCTCGTTATTCCCGGAACAGGCACTGGGTACTCTCCATTCTCGTCAGGCAGCACCGGCGGGTCGATATCCCAATCTAAATTGTCTTCAACCAGTAATTCATCAGAATTCATAGCATCGTCCCAGCTTATCACCTGACCTGAGTAGGTTGCCATCCGCCCCATAATAGCAGATAGTGTACTTTTAGCACCAATTTCGGTATCGTCGATTCTGTTCCCGCGTCGGATCGCTGCAAAAATCTCATCATGCTCCAGCTGGTATGGATTAGGATCTTCGCGTCCGGCGTGCTCGTATATATAATTTACATTCAGTGATTTCATTGTGT
>CAZKIZ010000281.1:0-4895 GCA_964552935.1 uncultured Rhodohalobacter sp.
ACGTACACGTGTACGTTTCCGCCACCATTTCTGAGACGCCTTATCCACAACCAAACTTCTTGGTGAATAATGCAGGCTAAAGATATTTTAAAATTTAATTCTCAATTTAATTCTATGGAAATATTCTCCTGTTTATTAGATTCTGAATGTAGATAGCCCCAAATAACCCTTCATATATTCATACAGGCTATGAAAGATCCATCAACGGAGTCTCTTCAGGAGCAGGTTGATGACCGCGAGTCCAGCGTTCAGAACAAGTACGGAACATTTGCCGGGGTATTTGTCCCGACATTACTCACCATTCTTGGGGTTATTCTTTTTGTACGCCACGGGTGGGTCATTGGAAACGCGGGCCTCCTTGGAGGGTTGGGCATCGTTACCCTTGCCTTCATAATTGTTACGTTTACGGCGCTCTCTATGTCGTGTATCACCACCAACATCCGGATTAAGGCCGGGGGAGCGTATTCCATAATCTCTCAGTCTCTGGGCCTGGAGGTTGGCGGCAGCGTCGGTATCCCGCTCTATCTTGCTCAAACCTTTGCCATCACCATGTATATTTTTGGTTTCAGAGAAGGGTGGCTCTACATTTTTCCAGAACATCATGCCTTACTGATAGACATTACCGTTTTTACACTTCTGTTCGCCGTGGCTTTTTTGAGTGCGCGGCTTGCCTTTCGCATTCAGTATGTTATCCTGGCGGTTATTATTGGAGCGATACTATCGGTTTTAGCCAGTGTTTTTTTCGGGGTAATGCAGCACGATCCGGTTTGGATTGGCGAGTTTCCCGGAGCGCCTGAAGATGACTTTCAGGGGGTCAGTTTTTGGGTGGTTTTTGCCGTCTTTTTCCCTGCAGCTACGGGTATCATGGCGGGAGCCAACATGTCGGGAGAACTCAAAAATCCCAAAAAGGCAATTCCTGTGGGCACGATTGCTGCTATTCTCATATGCTATGGCGTGTATGTTTTAAGCGGATACTGGCTCTCGCGTGTAGCCACACCCGATGAGCTGGTTAGCAACTATAATGTTATGATCGACTACGCGTTTTATCCGCCGGCTGTGCTTGCCGGGCTGCTGGGCGCCACATTCTCCTCGGCACTAGCCTCCATTGTGGGGGCTCCGCGCATTCTCCAGGCGCTGGGTGATCATCGCATCTTTCCGGGCGGCGAACTCTTCTCTAAACTGGCCGGCAACGGAGAACCAAGAAACGCGATCCTGCTTACGGGCGGTATCGTCATTGCTACACTGATGGTTCGCGACCTCAACACCATCGCCCCGCTTATCACCATGTTTTTTCTCATCACCTATATGATGATCAATCTGGTGGTTCTGATTGAGCAGAGGATGGATATGGTCAGCTTCAGACCCACTTTCAGTGTGCCGCGGTTTGTTCCGCTGATCGGCACGCTTGGCTGCCTGTTTACAATGTTCATCATCAACGCCACATTCGGGCTGATCTCTATCGCGTTTGTGATTGCTGCCTATCTCTACTTAACCAACCGGAAACTCGTCATTCCGTATGGTGATATGCGCAGCGGGCTTTTTGTATCGCTTGCTGAGTGGGCTGCCAAACGGGTCTCTATGCTCCCCGAAGATAATGAACGCGCCTGGAAAGCCAACCTTCTTGTTCCGGTCCGAAGCTCGCGCGAACTGAGGGGCAGCTTCAGCCTGATTCGCAGCCTCGTTTATCCAAAGGGATCGATCAAGCTGATCGGGATTGCCGACAAAATGAGTACGGACGAACTGCGCGATTCCCTTTTTACACTGGCCAGCTCTTTCAGTCGTGAGAATGTATATACCCGCTGGTCGGTAATCGATTCTGACAATTACAAAGATACCGTGCTTAACTCTCTGCAGACGCTGCAGGGTACTTTCTTCAAACCGAATATCCTCTTTTTAAGAGTTTCGAACAAGAAAGAACAAGATGAAGAACTGCACTCCATCATCAGTGAAGCCCGGTATTATAACATGGGTATTCAACTCTATGTTGAGGATCCTGTAGCACAGCTGGGCCGTCAGGCATCGATCAATGTGTGGATCAGAGAGCAGAGCCCTCACTGGAGCCTCGATATGGATCTGGGGAATGTCGATTTGGCGCTTCTGTCAGCTTATAAACTGAAGCTCAACTGGAATGCAGATATGCGCGTCATTACCGTTGTGGAGGAGTCGCAGGTGGAAAAAGCTTACGAGTATCTTGAGAACCTGCTGGACGTGGCGCGCCTCAAAGGAGCCTCCGCACACGTGGAGATCGGGTCTTTTGATGATGCACTCCAAACTGCGCCCCAGGCCGATGTAGATTTCTTTGGCCTTCCCAAAGAGCCTAAACTTGATGAACTTCGATCCTTCGTAGAGAAGACAAGGTCAGCATGCGTGTTTGTAGCGGACTCCGGCAATGAGAATGTACTGGCCTGATGTTCAGATCACAGATGATAGATTATAGATGAAAGTAATGTGTTTTAAGTATATTCATGTTGAATCTGAATTGAGTAATTTTGACAGGCCATCTCCCTGTTTTGCCCTTTATCCAAATTGTATTCATCAATGAGAAATGTGCGTGAAAATTTAAAAAAGGCTTCTTTGAATTTGAGATCGATGTCACTGATCCTGGTTCTGCTCCTCTGTGGTTGTTCTGAGGTTGATTCACAAACAGAGATGAGGCCAAATCCGGTAGATGATAATCCATATTCCATTGGCCGCGTGGGAAATGCCCAAAACGTTGAGGCATCACCAAAAGCAGGAATCTTACTGATGGGCGGCAGCAGTGATGTGGATGAAGCCATGAAGTGGCTGATTGAGCAGTCCGATAATGGAGATGTTGTTGTTATACGCGCAAGCGGAGGAGCGGCCTATAATCAATACCTGTTTAATCTCGGTTCTGCTAATTCAATTGAAACCTTACTTTTAAATTCAGATCAGGCGGCAAATGATGAACGGGTCGCAGAAACAATCCGGGAGGCGGATGCCCTCTTCATAGCCGGAGGAAATCAGGCGGACTATATTCGATACTGGGAAAATTCTAAAACAGAAGAAGCCATTCAATACCTTATTCACGAGAGAAAAGTACCCATAGGTGGCACAAGCGCCGGTACCGCGGTAATGGGGGAGTTCGTATATACAGCTCTTAACGGGGGTGTAACCTCAGAAGAGGCTCTAGCAGATCCGTTTAACGAACGCGTAACTGTAAGCCGTTCAGGATTGATCAACCACCCGTTTCTTGCCGGGGTAATTACGGATCAGCATTTCAGCCAAAGAGACCGGGAAGGGAGAGCTGCTGTATTTCTTGCACGAATTGCGGATCATTACGGTGATGAGGAGGATCAGATGCAGCTCAGAGCTGTTGCTGTAGATGAACGAACCGCAATTGTTGTAAACGAGAAGGGTGAAATGAAGATTCTGGGAGAGAACAGCGTCTATTTCATCTATCCCGGGAGTGACGGCCTGAAACCGGAAAATATGGCCCCGGGTCAGCCGCTCACGTGGGGTGAAAGCGACTATTCGTTGGATGTGTACGTAGTAAATAGCAGCTCTGAGATATCGCACAAATTTGACGAGATACCGGAGAAGTGGACTGAAAAGTGGAAAATATCCAATGGCCGGCTGATTCGTACGATCCGGTAGCTGCCGGTCAACTATACAATGAAAACGATCTTACACAAGGCTCATCATATAGAGCATCTCGGTGCCGATCTGCCGGCATCGCTCATCGTAGATCTCTTTCTCTTTGTCCGTGCCGTCTGATTCTTTTGGATCCCTGTAGGTAACAGGCGAGCGGAATTTGGTGCCCGGTACAAACGGACAGTTTTCATCGGCATCGGAGCAGGTCATGATGGCCGCAAAATCTTTTGATGGATTTGCAGGATCATCAAATGTTTTGGAGTAGCAGATCATCGGTTCTACTTCTTCAGAAAAATAGATTTTATACTTTGGATTGGCCCCTCCCGGATTTTCTACTCTAAACCCGGCCCGCTCAACCGCGGCCACCGCCCTCGGATTAAACGCCGTGGCTTCCGTTCCACCTGAGTAGGTCTCCACATTCTCAATTCCATACTCTTCGGCAGCCGTCTGGGTCCAAAGCTGCGCAAGATGACTCCGCCGGCTGTTGTGCGTGCAGATAAAATTCAGCTTTACCTTACCCGATTCTTCCAGCTCCTCACGAATAAATTCCGCAACCTCTCCAAGTTTCTCTTTACGGGCTGATGATATATGCCCGAATACCTGCTTTAATTCTTCAATGGTTGCTTTCAGCTCTTTATACATTCTTGATAAATTGGTTATTGGTTATCTGTTATTGGTGTAGATGCCTGGGTGTCTGCACCATGATTGACGTTTTTTTGATTGTTTGTATAGTGTTGAAACTACAACCGGTAACCGATAACGAATAACCGGCAACGAACTCATCAACAGCACGTCTGAATCAGTTCGTTGGAAAGTTCTGAAAGAGTTGATTTCAACTCTTTAATTCCGTCGGGATTCAGGCAGTAGCAGGTTCGAACTCCCTCAACATTTCCGGTGATGAGTCCGGCTGATTTCAGCGCTTTCAGATGTTGTGAAACGGTAGATTGAGCCAGCGGCAGTACCTCGGTAATATCCCCGCAGAAGCAGGTGGTTTGCCGGGCCAATAATTTTAGTATGGCAATACGGGCGGGATGCCCCAGCGCCTTGGCAATTGCCGCCGATCGTTTGATTGCGGGATCGTTGAGTTGAACGGGGATAGCTTCAGTCATAAGTCGAACATCAGTTGAAATTTGTCAATCGTAAATATACGATTATTTTTCAGGAATGCTGCCCTTTCGGGTTTTGACGATACGTTCTATTTATTTCTCCACAGCTACCCTTATATCAGCGAGTTTGGTTAAGCTGAAGAGATTGCATCTATTCAAACCGGGAAGGCTATTGTA
>CAZKIZ010000282.1:0-4873 GCA_964552935.1 uncultured Rhodohalobacter sp.
CACCCTGAATCACTCCAGCATCATCTTTTTAAGGAAGCCGCCGCCGGTTTCAGGTTTGTCAAGTTTCTCTTCATGGTGTTCGGTATCGATGTGATCCAGCGGGATCTTTACCTCTTCAACCATCTCCAGGCCAAAACTCTTCAGTCCAACACGTTTGACGGGATTGTTGGTGAGCAGCCGCAGTTTTCGAATTCCCAGCAGGTGAAGGATCTGGGCTCCCACACCATAGTCGCGGGCATCCATTTTACTGCCCAGTTTTTTGCGGATCTCCTCTTTGCTCATACCGTCATCCTGCATCCGAATGGCGGCAATCTGATCGATAATGCTGTACTCGTTGCTCATCTGATCCATATACAGAACAACGCCACAGTCCGATTTATCGACCATGCGCAGAGACTGTTGCAACACGGCGGTTTTATCACTGCGCTTACTTCCAAAAATATCGGCCAGCGGATTAGCGGAGTGGACCCGAACCAGAACGGGTTCATTTTCGTCCCACGACCCTTTTGTGAAGGCCAGGTGGTGTTCTCCGGTCAGTTTCTCTTCAAATACCTGTAGCTGAAAGTGGCCGTAGATGGTCGGCATATCCACAGAAAGCACCTGCTTCACCAGGCTTTCATTCTCCATGCGGTAGGCGATCAGATCTTTAATGGTTACCAGCTTCATATCAAACTTTTTGGAAAGCTCGATCAGCTCAGGCAGGCGTGCCATCTCGCCATCATCATGCATGATCTCGCAGATAATCCCGGCAGGTTTGCAACCGGCAAGCCGGGCAAAATCGATCGCGGCTTCAGTATGTCCGGCGCGCCTCAACACGCCGCCGTTTACCCCAATGAGGGGGAAGATGTGGCCGGGCCGGCGAAAATCGGATGGATCAGCATCGGTATTAATGAGCTCTTTGATGGTGTTGGCGCGGTCAGGAGCAGATATTCCGGTTGTTGTCAGCTCCTTGTGATCCACAGATATGGTGAAGGCGGCTTCATCGGGATCGGCACCCTCCGTCACCATGTAGTCGAGCTCCATCTCATGCGCCCTCTCTTTGGTGATCGGCACGCAAACCAGACCGCGGCCATGCTTCACCATGATGTTGACCGCCTCGGGTGTAACCTTATCGGCCGCCATGAGAAAATCTCCTTCGTTTTCGCGGTCTTCATCATCCACGACGATAATGATTTTACCATCGCGGATATCTTCTATCGCCTCGGGTATCGTGTGAAATGGAGATTTGGCCATTGCTTTTTATCGGTATAATTGTGTATTGGTGAAGATATTTTACAGTTCGATTTATTTAAATATTCATTCTGTATCGTACCAACACGTTCAGACACCCCTCAGAATGAAACGGGAACATTCCGTTTCATTCATCTCCTCTCCCCGAAAAATGCACCCCCGAGTCAAAGCTCGGGACAAGTCGGGTCCAGAAAAACACTGGCAGGGGAGACTTACTTCTTATTGGGATTTACATCTGTAATTGAACTTTTCTGAAAACGTGCTTTTACACCGCTGTCAATTTCCAACAGAACAGTCTCATCATCGATAGAATTCACTACGCCGATCATACCGCCGCCGGTTACCACCTTGTCGCCCTTTTTCATTTCAGAAACTTTCTTCTGAATTTCTTTTTGGCGTTTGCTTTGCGGACGAATGATGAAGAAGTAAAACACAAAAAAGAGAGCACCTAAAAAGAGAAGATTGATCAGGGCGCCATCTCCGCCTTCTGCGCCGCCCATCATAAAATACGCGTGTAAAAAAGTCATAGAATTAGTTTAGTTATAGTTGATTAATTAGCCTTCAAAGATAGGATAATTTTTAACGGGCTACAACGGTGACCCACCCATCTGTCTTCCCTCCCTCTGCTGAAAGGAACAACAGAAGGAGGGAAGGACCTCTGAATGAATTTATCCCTTTGATCCAAAAAATGGGGAGATAAATTTTGGGCACTGATTCGCGTTATTTAAGCACTTCAGACGGCAGTATTAAACGATACTTATTGGCCTGAAAATCTTTCATCTCTTAATGTCACTCTTCGCTGATTCAAGAAGTTCGATTGTCATTTTAGTTCGTCACGAATCTCCTTTTTAGCTTGTGCCCAATTGGTGTAGCTTTCTCTTCCTTCATTAAAAGCGTTTTTTCGGCGGGCCAACTCTTCGCCGTGCCAGGCTGGAGTAGAATAATCAGCTGAGGAAGAAAAGTCTTCCCACAGCTTTTCCATAAAGTCGATCTTTTCAGCAGTGGACAATTTATTAATGGAGATAGTTTTGCTCACAGTATTTAAACCAACAAATTTGCAAATACTTGCAAGGTCGTGATATTGGTCAAAATATGAAAAGTGTCAACTTGTAACCGACAACCACTATCCAAGCCTTCAATAACCACCCTTATCACTCCTTCTCGTAAAACAGCGTTCCTTTATCCGCATGTTTCTTGAGCAGCTTTGCCGGCTTAAATCGGTCGCCCAGCTCCGATTGCAAAATCTCCATTCTTTTAACGATTTGATCGGCACCCTCGCGATCGATATAGCGAAACGGACCGCCCAGGAATGGCGGGAAGCCGAGGCCCAGAATTGCGCCCAGGTCGCCATCGGTGGGGTTTTTAAGAATCTTTTCCTGCAGGCAGTGAACCGCCTCATTGACCATTACCAGCGAAAGCCGCTGCTGGATCTCGACATCTTTGAACTCCTTACGGGTCTGTCCTCCAAAAAAAGTATAAATTTCAGAGTTGATCTCTTTTTTCTTTGATCCATCCCCATACTTGTAAAAGCCTTTGTTGTTTTTCCGGCCTTTATATCCGGCCTCCATCAGCTCCGTGGCTTTTTTACTGGTTTTGGCGCCGCGCTTTTCAAATGTGTCGCTCAGCACTCCGGCCACATGAGCTCCAACGTCAATGCCTACCTCGTCCAGCAGGGCAACCGGACCCACCGGAAACCCGAACTGTTTCATCGCCTTGTCGAGCTGTTCGATAGATGCACCCTCTTCCAGCATCAGCAGCGCCTCATTTATGAAGGGTGCCAGAATTCGCGTGGTGTAGAATCCCGGACCATCATCAACCACAATTACAGTTTTACCCTGGCGAAGTCCCACATCATATGCGGTGGCAATCACCCAGTCGGCTGTTTTTTTGGTTTTGATGATCTCCAGCAGAGGCATTTTCTGTACGGGCGAAAAGTAGTGCATACCCAGAATATTCTCCGGCCGCTTCGCCCTGGCCGCGATATCGCTAATCGGCAGTGATGATGTGTTGGATGCGAATATAGTCTCTTTTGAGGCGTTCGATTCAACCTCCTCCACGATCTGCTGTTTCAGATCCAAGTCTTCAAATACCGCCTCAATCACCAGGTCGATCTGCTCAAACTTTTCATAGCTTATCGTTGGGTGAATACGGCTCATCAGCTCATCCTTTTCAAACGTGCTGATGATCTTTTTATCAATTTTATCCCCAAGGTTTTCATCTATATCAGATTCCCCCTTCATTGCACTCTCAAGGGTCTGATCTTTCAGCCACACGTGAAAACTGTCCTCAATACTCACCTGCGTAATGCCCGATCCCATCAGCCCGGCGCCAAGCACTCCAATATTTTTAATCGCTTTTTTCTTATTCTCCAGCGGATTCTTCTTCGCCTGGTTCATTGCAAAGAAGAGCTGAACCAGTGCGCGTGATTCCGGCGTCACCGCCAGTTCACCAAAAAGCTTCGATTCATTCCGGATCCCCTTCTGAAAACCATGTTTAAATCCGTACTCAACGGAGTCAATGATTTTGAACGGTGCGGGATAATTCCCTTTGGTCTGACCCATCGTCTGCTTACGCGCCTGCGAGAAGATCACCTTGCGCGTGAGCGGATTGCCTTCCAGCGCTTTCTCAGCCAGTGAGCGTTTGTCCGGGCGCTTGGCCGGATTATCAGCCAGTTTCCGAACGGCATTCATCCCGGCATTCTGCAGGCCGTGTTGATGGATGGTCTCATCGGCAAAGCCGGTTTTACGTGCCTGACGAGAATACATATTCTTGCCGGTAAGCAGGTAGGGCAGCGCCTTCTGTATGCCGATCAGTCTTGGCAGCCGCTGCGTGCCGCCCATACCCGGCAGCAGACCGAGCTTTACCTCTGGCAGGGCGATCTGCGTATCGGAATGATTAGATACGATTCGGTAGTGGCACGCCAGCGCCAGCTCCGTGCCGCCTCCCATGCAGGAACCGTGAATTCCAACCACAACCGGTTTGGGGAATTGTTCTACCCGAAGCAGAATTTCATGGCCGGTCCAGCTCAGCTCCGCCAGTTCATCAGCCGTCTCCCGGGTCTTGAACATCTCGATATCCGCCCCGGCAATAAAATTGTTCTCCTTGCCGCTAAGGAGCACTGCACCCTTCAGCTCCTTATCCGATTCCAGCTCATCCAGAAATGCTGAGAACTCCTCAATAAGCGCCTCATTCAGCTTGTTTACCTTTTCGCCCGGCGTATCGAGCGTGACAATTGCAATGTTATCAATGACTTCTGTTTGAAGAATCGGTTTTTTCTTAGCCATGGTTGTGTATTTTTAGAATTAGGTAAAAACTCTCCCCTTGAGGGGAGTTAATCTTGCGTGTTCAGCGCAATGATTTGAGGGGTGTTCCTGAATCCTGATCCATCCCCCGCCCCTCCCTATGTCGAAAAGCGCTCCATATGGAGGGAAGCTCAATAAATAATTCACGTTCAGATTAATTTATTAAACCATAAATGTGCTTCTTTTTATAAAAAAATTCCTCCACACCCCTCAGAAAAGCTCCGTCCGAACGGAGCTAATTCGTCTCCCATCCAGGGGAGAATTATCCCACATCTTTTAACCGGACGCTCATATGTTTGACAATGTAATTAAATCATTAGATTATCAAGATCGTTTCTTGT
>CAZKIZ010000283.1:0-2423 GCA_964552935.1 uncultured Rhodohalobacter sp.
TATGAATTACAAATCTCTGAACTCTTGTATGTTCAGCCAGTAGGTGATTATTATGTTATCGTACATAGAAATCAGGATGGTGTGAGCGTCATGAATGGGCAGGGGGAGCTTAAAACTCAATTAGGCAGTACAGGGAGAGGTCCTTTTGAATGGCAGAGCCCTGCCTTTATTGAGCACCATGATGGCGAAATCATCATTTGGGATGCGGGAAATCTGAAGTTTTTGATTTATGATGAAGATTTTGAACCGGTACGTGAGGAGTACGGAATCCAATATTCCATTCGGGGGTTCAGCAGGAAGGATCAAAATGTACTGGCTGCCTTCGATCAGCCTGGTAATGAAAATAAGTTTGTCTATATCTACGAAAATGAGTCAAATGGACGGTTTACTATAAACAAGACGCTTGGGACTCTAAGTGAAGAAGGCAGGATGATGCTCTATATTGAAATGATCGGAGGAGTTCTTTGGAACGGAGGTGATTTACTTTGGGTAGATCCGGCGGTACCGGGATTTTTCGTTTATAGCACAGAGAATGAATCAAATAAAAAAGTTACATTTCATGATGAACACTTTTCCGTGGAGAGCTGGGACGAACCGCCCGGAATGACACAAAGAGCATTTCAGAAGCTCGAAAAGTATCTCTTTTCTAATAGCAGAGTTGTATCCATTCAAGCGATTAAAGAGCACATACTAATTGAAGTTGAACATTTTCAAAATGGAGACCCGCTAATAACGTACCATCTGTTTGATTTTAAATATAATAATATTGGCAAAGTAGAAGCGGGTGAAGGAGGATGGATGAATTATATCCGCGGTGTTGAGGGGAACCGGCTGTATTACTGGGGAGAAGACTACATGGAAACCGGGCTTAACAGAAGTATTCGAGTTCGGGAAATAGTGGTCAGTTAGGCGTGGAATTTAAAACTACGCACATATACTTAAAATAATAAGTACAAGTGCATATTGTCTAAATTGCTCCGCACATATAATTTAAAGCTCAAATTATATTTTTAACTCATTCGAAGATACTATGACAAAAAAATAACTATTTTTTTGGTAGCCGTTCTGACTGTAGCATTCATATATCATTTAAATGAAGCTTATGCATGCAATTATGAGTGTGTAATAGAGTGTGGTAGTATCAGTTCTGTTTGTTTGGGAGCCAATCCTTATACCATGAATGAAAATCCATGGGGATACGCCGATCATGTTAATATGTGCGAAAACCACTATAATCTATGTGTGGAGCAGGCGTTTCCCGAAGTTGCATAAATCGTAAGTCACTGTGTTACACCGTAAGATTTTAAAATATCTACAAATTCTGATATTATCTATTCTGTTGGCATCATGTGCTGGTAAAAAAGATGATTCACCGAATTTCGATTCATATTTAAACTTCCTGTCACAGCAGATACCTGAAGCAGGAACAGCCGGAATCCGTACGATTGAAACATCTTCTGTTTATAATCCCGGACCAGCTTTGCGATGGAGCAACGATTATTTAGTGATAACAGACGCTACCCGAAAATCACTTGAGTTGCTTCACATTGACGGCACTTCTTCTTCTCGTACTGGAGGAGTGGGCAGAGGGCCCGGTGAATTTGAAGCAATCAATCAATTACACAAAGGTTCCGATGGTTACTTATATGTGCTTGATAAAATGCAGAGCAGAGTATCGAAATATAGGGTTGAAGATGGTGAGCTGTTTTATGTTCATTCATTCTCTCCGGAAGTATCGGATCAGAATATAATTGAGGAAATATTTGTGACAGATACCGGGCTCTATGTGCTCTATAACTATACAGATGATTACTCTACCGGAGAGAATAGATATCACTTATACAGCGCCGACGAACAATTTAATCCCGTTGAACGTCTTTTTGAGTTTGAAGGGATAGAAAAAATCCCATTCAGACAAGGAGCACACATTGACCATCCGCTTGCCAGACGTTCACTTTGGGCTCAAAGTGGAACCGATTTTTACACGTTGCATTCTCATGATACATCCTGGGAGAGAATAGATCTTCAAGGCAATGAGTCCGTTTCTTTCACCTTTTTAAATGAAAACGACCGGGCGATAAGTGAACGTTCAGCATCCTATCTCGAACAAAGATTGGAGCCGGTGATCAATGCCATTCCGGCTGTACGGGATGCCATTCGGGATACTGAACAATTACCATTGCATCACTCATTTTTTGTAGAAGGCGAGTGGGCCGTAATTACTACATTTTATGCGGGAGGTTTTGATGGCGTTGTAATCATTCACAACACAGACTCGGATCATACACATTACACCAAAGTACCGCCTCACTTTTACCCGTTTTCGTTCAATGGGAAAGAAATGGTCGGTATAAACAGACCTTTAGAGGAACAGGTGGAACTTACATTGATCGAAATCGAATGGTAGGGACAGAATAAAAAAA
>CAZKIZ010000283.1:2523-4855 GCA_964552935.1 uncultured Rhodohalobacter sp.
GGCAGGCGCTCTCGGTCGTAGTTGCCGATTTCGTTCATGGTTGAGGCGTCATAGAGACGTCCGTTGATCATGGTGTATTCCACAAACTCGGTGTCGAAAATATCCTCCAGCGGATTGCCGTCAATTACAATCAGGTCAGCCAGTTTGCCTGGCTCGAGTGATCCGATGTGATCACCCATGCCGATGTAGTTGGCCGGATTGATGGTGGCCGTGCGGAGAGCATCGTGGTTACTCATCCCGCCCTGGGTGAACATCCAGACCTCCCAGTGCGCGGCAAGACCCTGAAGCTGTCCGTGCCCGCCAATGTTTACCGTAATACCCAGATCGTGAAGATCTTTGGCCGCGGCAGCGCTCTGGAAATGGCCGATTTCATACTCCTCGTATGGAACCATGGTTCTGTGGCGCGACCGCGAGTCCACAACTCCGCGTGGTGTGAACGTGAGCAGCCGCTCTTTCTCCCATATGTTGGTGTGCTGGTACCAGTAGTACTCGCCGCTCATGCTTCCGTAGTTAACGGATAGAGTGGGCGTATAGCCGACATCAGAGGCTCCCCACATGGTAAGCACATCATTATAGAGAGGGTAGATCGGCACATTATGCTCAATGCCGGTGTGGCCATCCAGGATCATATTCATGTTGTGGGTGAACGTCGAACCGCCCTCAGGAACCACATTTACGCCCAGCTCACGGGCGGCTTCAAGCACCTGCTGACGCTGATCCCTTCTCGGCTGGTTGTAGCTTTTTACAGCCGTGGCTCCGAACGCCTGTGTTCTGCGAATGGCAGATCGTGCGTCCTCCAGGCTGTTGATCACGGTTTTCTGCACATTTTCAGCTCCATAGAGAATGCGTCCGGTGGAGAAAATGCGGGGGCCGGTCATATTCCCGGATCGAATCATCTCCGCCTGTGAAAAGATCATCTCGGTGTTGGAGGAGGGGTCAAATACCGTGGTTACGCCGTACCCCAGGTTGGCAAAATATTCCCATTGCTGGTTCGGGCTCAGTCCGCTGCGGAAGTTGCCGATATGGGCGTGAGCATCCACCATGCCGGGCATAATGGTTTTGCCCTCCACATCCATCACATAGGCACCGCTTGGGATGTTCACATCAGCACCAACGGCTTCGATGCGGTTGTTGCGAACCACGATGGTTCCGTTCTCAATCACCTCGTCGCCGTTCATGGTGATGATATGCGCATTGGTAAACGCCACCACGCCGGAGGGTATATCAGTATCGAGCTCCAGGCCGATCCGGATGCCGTCACTGTCGCCAAGCGGTAGTTCAAGTTCTTCGCTGGTTTCGCCATTGAGAAAATCGAACGCTTCGTTCAGGCCTACAGTGAAGTACTCCTCACCCAGAGTCCAGTGCAGTTTTTCGCCGTCGGCTGACCAGTGCAGGTTGTAACCCGCATCCTGAGCTACATGCGTAACCGGAATGGCGCGGGTGTTTGCACTCAGCGTCAGCTCCGACCCGGTTTGTGGCATCGGGGCAACGTAAACTTTATAGAGTTCATGAAACGCCACCCATTTGTTGTCGGGGCTCGGTGTGAACTCCAGTGCGTATTGCGAGCTGAAGTGGTGCTTCTCATCCTGTCCGTTCAGATCCACACTGCGGAAGTTGGTGCCCTGCAGGTAGAAAATACGGTCGCCGGATGCATTAAAGATCGGGCTGCTGCCGCCGCCGCGAAGACGGGTTTTTTCTCCGCCCGAAACCGGCATCGTGAATATTCCGCTGTTCTGGGTATAGGCATGCCCCTGATGATTGTTGCCGCCATCACGTCGAAACACCAGCATCTCTCCGTCCGGGGAGAATGAAGGTGTTCTGTAAATTCCTTTTTCGGTTGTGATTGTTTCCGGGTTGGCACGACGACGATCAAGCCTCAGTGTTTTGATGGCGCCGAGATCTTCATCGGTCCACGTGACCCAGGCGAGAGTATTGCCGTTGGGTGAAAAAGCCGGCTCAAACTCGAGGTTCGCTTCATCCGTTAGCCGCTCGGGTGTTCCGTTCGGGAGATCCTTTTTCCATAAAAATCCGGCTGCGTTGAATACGAGCAGGTCTCCATCGGGTGAGGTTACCGCGTGGCGGATCGCTTTGGCGGTAAACGTGTCGGGTGCGGGATCAAACTCAAAATGGACCACATCAGCAATCTGCTGATTTACATCGGCCGTAAACGGAATCTCTTCCACTTCGTAGTTCTCCACGTTCAGTCTGTGGATGCCGCCCTGCGCCCAGAAAATCAGGTGCTGTCCGTCGGGTGTCCAGTTGAAGTTGGTGTAGGGCCCAAAAATTGCCCACGCCTGCTGCTGATCTTTGCTCATGTTGTCGAAAACCGGAC
>CAZKIZ010000284.1:0-2826 GCA_964552935.1 uncultured Rhodohalobacter sp.
GAGGCTGCGCTGCATCAGCCAGTTTTTTTCACTGACCCACGCCCCTTCCAGGTATTCAAGAGTGGGTGCTAACTGTTTTGTCATTTCAATACCACGAATAAAGACCAGCGCCTCAAGCCCTTTCTTCCGGTATTCAGGAAGTGTTCCAAAAACGAGAGTTCTGAGCCTGCGGGCGTGTCGTTTCAGAAGAAAGAGCCGCGGTATCTGCCACCAGCGCATCCTCCCTCCTGTCTTTTTAGACACTTCGTTCAGGTCGGGGATGGAGACGACAAATGATGCCGGATTTCCATCCACAAACGCCAGCAGCACACTCTCTTTGATAACAATTCGCTTCAGCTGGCCCACCATCTCATCGAGTGTCTCCCTCGTAAGCTCCGTAAACTCCTGCTCACGGTCCAGAATATCCTGATTTGCCCACGCCCGGTTGTAGATATGGCGGATCGCCTCTATATCTTCGTCCGGATTTTTAAAATTCACCGATCGGATCTCCACATTGAGCTTCTGCTCGATATGATTGGTAATCTTCACCATTCGCTCCGGCAGCGGCTGATCAAAGTCCCGGCGATAGCTCCAGTGATCGTCCAGTTTTGCAGCTCCCGATGCTTCAACAAGATCTTTATAGTACGGCGGATGGTAGTGCATCCCGTAGATCGGCTCTTCGTCAAAATTCTCCACCAACAGGCCCCAAAATGAGTCATTTTCACCAAAATTTACCGGGCCCCGAAAAGCAGTGTAGCCCCTCTTTCGATGCCACTCTCCTGCAAAATCGATCACTCCGTTCATCACCTGCTGATCGTTTAACAGCTCAAGGAAACCGAGTCCGCCCATTACCGGCTCATGAACGCGGTCCCGTTCCGGCTGATTCATCACCGCAAACCGGGCGACGATCTCATCTCCATCATACATCAGGAATCTTTCGCACTCACCGGTTTTAAAGAAGGAATTTTTTTCCGGATCAAAAATCTTTTCGATCTCAAACCGGAACGGCGGTATCCAGTTTGGGTAATCGCTGTAAATTTTCTTTTGAAAATCGTGAAACAGATCTATTTGTCTGCTGCCGGAAACCTTAACAAATCGGTATCTCATCAGAGTCCAGTAATTCTTACATTTGAAATAGTGAAGCGGATCGAGCCTGCCTTTTTATCTGTGGGCAAGTATACTCATTCCACTGCTTTTTAACATTACATTTGACTGAATTTTCATTTACAGGCGCAGTTTTAGAGGCAATGAATAAAAAGGGATATCTGACGATTTTATTGGTATTGTGCTGTATCGTTGCAGGAGTGCTGCACGTACAGATCGACCCGAAGCTCAATAAACAGCTTCAAACGGCTTCTCAGCTTGATTCTCTGATCACGCAAACGACGTTCGATTTCAGAATATCATCTGAGCAGGTAACGGTCCGAACAATAGAGCTGGACTCTGTTTTTCATCGAAAAGTGTATACACTGAACGTTCCGCCCGGATTTTCAAAAACCACCTTTCACCATCATCTGCACCGCCGGCTCCACCCGCTAAGTGCCAGGCTTTACGGGGAAGTTCATTTTCCCGAACGCGATCTTCATCTTCAGGTCGTTTACAACAACACCGTGCATCGAACAATTTTACTGCGCACGGACAACGACCTGATCTATCAGTCCGCTGTTATTCCACGTCTGCCGGGGTAACCAATAGAAATGACTTTAACTTTTACGTTCCATGAAATTAATTGAACCACAACGCTTTTTTAAAAAATTTGAGCTGCTTGACTTCCCGCAGCCGGAGATTATTCAGCTTAAATATCCGCTCTTTATGTGTCACGGGTATGGCGGCATAGCGGGCCTGGTTCGTCCGGCCCCGATTCACGAACCCTGCATGACGCTTCGGGGACACGGAATTCACGCGTTTGCACCCAATATTGTTCCCTATGCAGAGATTGCCACCCGGGCCGAGCAGTGGGCGGAAAAAATTGAGCAGCTGAAAGAGCAGTACGGCTATGAAAAGTTTAACGTAGTTGGCCACAGTATGGGAGGTCTCGATATGCGTTATGCCATCTCCAACATGGATATTGCCGATTCTGTAGCGTCATTAACCACCATCGCCACCCCGCATCGCGGAACCAGTCTTGCAGAACTTGTGCTCACAACTCCCGGTATTTTGAAAGAGAAGCTCGGCGAGGTGTTCGATTGGTTTGGCGAAAGTATCTTTCCCAATGCAAAAAGTAACGCCGTGGCCGCCGTTGAGCAGCTCACGCGCGACTACCTGACCGAAGAGTTCAACCCGGCCGTGAAAGATCATGAGAGCGTTACGTATTACTCATTCAGCGCAGCTGTGGGCCGGGGCACCAACCATCCTCTGAACCCGATTTACAGGTATCAAAATATGCATATCTATAACCAGGAAGGACTTAACGACTCGTTTGTCTCCGTAGATAGCGCCACCTGGGGAGAACATATCCAAACAGTGCCTCTTAGCCATATGGAGCAGCTGGATATTCAGGTGAGTAAAGACCGCCGAAAATACGTAGAACATTTTTGGCTCGACCTGGTGGAGAACTTGAAAAAGAATGGACTGTAATTTCTCGCGGCGGTGTGATAAGGGATGTTTCTCGCAACGGCGCAAAGGCGCAACGGTGGTGTTTGTTTTGATTGATAGACTTTAAAAGATATGACGGTGGTTTAGCTTTCAGGGGTAAAGTTCTCTCCTCAATGGTTGAGTAACAGTCGCACCGTTGCTCCTTTACGAGAGGGAATGTTTCTCGCAGCGGCGCAAAGTCGCAACGTAAGGTGTGGTTTAGATTGACCTGTAGGCTTTAAAAATGGCTTTCGCTAAATCTATTTGATGGGC
>CAZKIZ010000284.1:2926-4841 GCA_964552935.1 uncultured Rhodohalobacter sp.
ACGTAAGGTGTGATTTAGATTGACCTGTAGGCTTTAAAAATGGCTTTCGCTAAATGTATTTGATGGGCACTGTATTTCGTGTCGACTGTTAAATTACCATTGCGTTGTAGCGCCGTCGCGAGAGATTAACACCGATTTGACTCCTATTGGCAGAATGTGTTTTAGAGGCAAAGATTAAAAAACCGTTGCGCCGCCGCGCCGTTGCGAGAATCCCCTGTTGGTTTACAATTCTACGTTTTTCAGCCTTTCAAGCAGGGTTCGGTCGGTTAAGTCGTATTGTATGGGCGTTATGGATGCGTATCCATCTTCTAAAATGTCGATATCGCTTCCGCCGTTCTCTTCGAGAAGCTCAAATTTCCCGGTCATCCAGTAGTAGTCTCTGTTGTGCGGATCCACGCGTCCCTCGAACTCTTCCACGTACCTGCTTTTAGCCTGTCGCGCCCATTTTATTCCCTTCAACGGGCCCGAAGGGGCGTTGACGTTCAGAGTTACCCCTTTCTGAATACCGTATTCGAGAACATACCGGATCACCCGCCGTGCCGCCTCCTGGCAGCCGGTCAGATCGGCTTCTTCGTCAAAATCTGTGCAGGAAAAGGCAATGGATGGGTATCCGAGAATGGTGCCTTCCGTGGCTGCGCTAACGGTCCCCGAATAGAGGATGTTAATTCCGGCATTGCTTCCGTGATTGATTCCGCTGACAACAAGGTCCGGTTTCCTTTCAAGGAGCTGATTATGCGCAAGTTTTATGCAGTCGGCCGGCGTGCCGTTTACAGCTCTTCCGCTGTATTGATTATCAAGCTTAAACGGGCGTGCCCGGAGTGGAGTAGAAACTGTGATAGCGTGACCCACCGCACTTTGCTGGCGATCAGGAGCAACAACCTCGATATCACCAAATTCGGCCGCAGCCTCAATCAGCGCTTTAATACCGTTCGAAAAAATACCGTCGTCGTTTGAAACAAGAATTAGTGGACGCTTTTTTGCCGTCATTCAGAAATAGTCTTAGTTGTATTGTTCATTTTCATTTGGGAAGTCACCCTCTTTCACGTCCGTTATATAGCGGTTCACTGCGCCGCTCATCTCAGTGTGAAGATCGGCATACCGCCGTAAAAATCGCGGGCTGAAATCTTTATTGAGCCCAAGCATATCGTGAGTAACAAGAACCTGACCGTCGCAGTGCGGACCGGCACCAATTCCAATGGTCGGGATGGAGAGTTCATCGGTTACCCTTTTGGCCAGCGGAGACGGTATTTTTTCAAGCACAATTGAGAACACGCCGGCTTGTTCAAGCTTTTTAGCATCGGTGATTAGCTGTTCCGCCTCTTCCTCTTCTTTGGCACGAACTTTATACGTACCAAACTTATAGATGCTCTGCGGTGTGAGACCAAGGTGCCCCATAACCGGGATACCTGCATCTACAATTTTTTTAACTGTTTTTGTTATTGTCTTACCTCCCTCAAGCTTGACCGCATGTGCTCCGGCTTCCTTCATCATTCGTCCGGCACTGATCAGCGCTTCTTTAGACGTAACCTGGTAGCTCATAAACGGAAGGTCGGCAATGACAAGTGCGCGGGTTACGCCGCGGACCACACAGGATGTGTGATAGATCATATGGTCGAGCGTCATTGGAACGGTAGTGTCGAACCCTGCCATGACGTTACTGGCTGAATCACCCACGAGAATAACATCAATACCTGCTGAATCAACAATACCGGCCATGGTGTAATCGTAGGCCGTAAGCATGCTGATTTTTTCGTTCTGGCGCTTCATTTCAACCACAGTCTGCGTAGTTACTTTGTCGGTGCGCTCAGATCGTTTTTGGGTACTCATGAATTCTCCCTGGGAACAATAGCTGATGATGCTTCTAGTTCGCAAACGACTTTTTCGTCAACCATCGCTTTCCCTTTCATCGTAACAA
>CAZKIZ010000285.1:0-4806 GCA_964552935.1 uncultured Rhodohalobacter sp.
AAGCGGGAGTATCGATCATGCAGATCGTACTTCCGCTTTTTTATTATCGGCCGAAAGAGGAAACAGGAGTTCAAAACTGGTTTGAGGTTCTGCCTTAAAGCTTAACTCCCCCTCAATTTGCATGGTGAGCACATTCAGCAGCGTCACACCCAATCCCCCGGCATCATTCAAATTAAAATCCTCGGGCAACCCTTTTCCATTATCTGATATCGTTACCGTTGCAAAATTGCCTTTTGACTTCAGTTTGATGCAGATCTCACCCTTCTCTGAGTCGTCAAATGCGTGTTTAAAAGAGTTGTTTATCAGCTCGTTGCAAATCAGCCCAACAGGCACCGCAAGCGTCATATCCACCTTCACATCTTCGAGGTCAAAAAGTATGTCAATCGCCTTCTGTTTTGACCGGTAGGTATTGGAAATCATCTCCGCCAGCTCCCGCAGGTAAGCGGAGAGAACGACCTCCGAAAAGATGGTATTTTCGTACAGTTTTTCATGTATCAGCGCAATCGACTTAATGCGCGACTGCACATCCCTGAATGAACTCTTCACATCCGGTTCAACCCCATCCTTCTGAAGCTCTATCAGGCTCGATACGATGGCCAGGTTATTTTTTACCCGGTGATGAATTTCCGCCAGAAGCGTCTGCTTTTCAACCAGGGATTTATCGAGCTTTTCCATCTGCCGTTTATGGACCGTAATATCCCTGACATTACCGACAATCGCCGCCGGTTGTCCCTCTTTATCCCGAAGCAGAGACCTCTTATTATTCACCCAGATATACGATCCATCAGCCCTTTTTACCCTGAACTCGGTATCGTGGGTGAGCTTTTCCTCAACATTAACTGATTCAAGCTGTTTGATCTTTTTCTTCATCCGCGCGACATCTTCAGGATGGGTGCGCCCGAGTATAAATCCAGGACCGCCCTCCATCACCTCATCTGAAGTAAAACCGAGCATAGTTTTCACAGAGGTACTCATATAGTCATATTTTTCAGCCCCGATATTTATCTGGTAAATAACGTCTCTGGAGTGATCCAGTACGTTTTTGAATTTCTGTTCCGACTCCCTGAGCTTGGCATTTGCCGTTTTATAGCCTCTCATGAATGAAACCGCCGTAAACGCAGCCAGGAGGATCAGGAGCACAGAAAGACTGCTCATCGACCAAAATACCAGTTGCCCGGCCCGGCGGGCAGCTGCACTCATAGCGTTAGAGAAAAGCTGTTCATCTTCAGTCAGAAGGTTGTCCAGAACCGTTATCGCACCGTAGAATCTGCTTCGTTCATCTGCTGAAACGTTCCCTTCTAAAAACCGCTGACGTATTGAGTCCGCCAGCTCCACAATTTCATCAATTCTGCTGTCGCCCCTCTCCCAATGCTGAATAGACTCCTGGATCTCTTCCATTCCGCTAAAGTTCTGAAAAACCCAGATCATCGCATTTACTTCTTCAGGGTGATTATTCCCCTTCAAAAATCCTTCACGCGCTCTTTGGTGATCCGGTGAGGCTGAAGAGAGTTCTTCACGAGCCATTCGATTGCCATAGATCACTTCCAGGCTTTTGGTAAAGTGGTTAAAATAGTTCTCATCAGCAGATTCTAAATATTGAAATAGCGCAATGGTTGACTGTTTTTGCGCCTTAGACCACTCCGCTTCACCGGAAATATATCCGCGTATTCCCACCTGAATTCGGTCTCCCACATAGCTTACACTCACAAGGATAACACCAAGCAAAAGAAATATTGCAACTACCCAATATAATTTGCGATTTTCGTTGCTTATTTTGTGCGTCATGACGTGTACCTTTTAAACATAAATACCCTGTACCCCGTAGTTCCGGAACTGCATGTTGGTTATCGGTTGTTTTAGCCGAATCGTTAGTATACAGAAAATCGCACTCATTTTATGTTAGCAACGAACAGCCGTTATAACTTTTTCAATCCTTATTTATAATGATCAAAACTGATGCTCTTACCCGCAGACTTTACGCAACAGACGCCTCCCTTTATGAAGAATTGCCTTCGGGTGTGGCTTTTCCAACATCTGCTGAAGAGATTCAGAGTCTGGTTGACCAGGCGATAAATAAAAATTTTTCCATCACCGCCCGGAGTGCCGGAACGAGTCTTGCAGGACAAACCACCGGCGACGGCGTCATTATGGACACCTCCCGGTTTATGACACAAATTGTGGAGATTGACCCGGAGAAAAGCCAGGCTACCGTACAGCCCGGGGTGATCCGTGATACGCTCAACAGGGAGGCCGCCAAATTCGGGCTGCAGTTCGGTCCCGATACGGCCACCACAAACCGCTGCATGCTCGGCGGGATGATCGGCAATAATTCCTGCGGATCGTTTTCCATCAAACATAAAACCACCCGCGAACATATCCTGGAGGTTGACACTGTTCTGAGCGACGGTTCCAGGGTTACGTTCAAAGCGCTGACGGCAGATGAACTCCGGGCTAAGCTTGAACTCCAGTCACTCGAAGGCTCTATCTATCGCGGCATGATTGAACTGCTGAAAAAGCATAAAGATCAGATCCTGGCAAATTATCCTCATCCCGATATTATCCGGAGAAATACCGGCTACGCGCTCGATCGTCTATGTGAAATGGATCCGATCACACCGGGCGGGCGACCGTTCAACCTGGCGGAATTGCTTTGCGGAAGTGAAGGAACCCTGGCGATGACCTCATCGGCAAAAGTAAACCTTGTGCCCCTGCCCAAAGCAAAAACGCTTGTTATACCGCAGTTCAGCTCCATCCGTGAGGCGATGCTCGCCACTGTAGAGATTGTGAAGTGGAACCCCGCCGCCGTTGAGCTGGTAGATGACATTATACTGAACGCAACCAAAGGAAATATTGAGCAGAGGAAAAACCGATTTTTCCTGGAGGGCGATCCCAAGTGCATTTTGATCGTTCAGTTTGAGGGAGATGATCTGCTTGAGCTGGAAAAACAGTCGGCCGGTCTTGCAAAAAAACTGCAGGAGCTGGGCTACGGTTTTGCTCACCCGTTTCTGTCGGATCAGGACAGAATGCGCAGAGTTTGGGATCTGCGAAAAGCGGGGCTCGGCCTGCTGATGGGACTCGGCAGCGACAGCCCCTCCCCAACCTTTGTGGAAGATACTGCCGTGCGGGTTGAAGACTTGCCCGACTACGTTGAAGAATTTCAGCAAATCCTGGACAACCATAACACCTCATGCGTTTTTTATGCTCATGCATCGGTAGGCGAACTCCATCTGCGGCCGGTTGTGGAGACAAAAAACCCGGAGGGCATCGAAATGATGAAACAGATTGCCCAGGAAGTAGCCGACCTTGTTAAGAAATATCGCGGATCGCTATCCGGTGAGCATGGCGACGGCCGTGCGCGTGCTCCCTATATCGAAACGGTTTTGGGAAGTGAGATGATGCCGCTTCTGCGCCGGGTAAAAGAGATTTGGGACCCGAACTACAGGTTTAATCCGGGTAAGATCCTGGATCCAAAACCGATCGATACCGACCTTCGGTTCTCGCCGGATTACAGTCCGCCGACTGTACCAACAGCATTTAACTGGAGAAAAGAGGGCGGGTTTGATGCGGCTATTGAACTCTGCAACGGGGCCGGGGTTTGCCGGAAGCTGGCTGAAAGCGGCGGCACGATGTGTCCGTCTTATCACGCCACGCGAGATGAACGCGACAATACCCGGGGACGCGCCAACCTGTTTCGTCAGCTTTTTTCGGGCGAGCAAAAGGAAGCCTTCCGGTCCGAAGATCTGAAAGAAGCGCTCAGTCTCTGCCTAAGCTGCAAAGCGTGCAAAAGCGAGTGCCCCGCCAATGTAGACATGGGCAGGATGAAAGCGGAGTTTACACACGGCTATCATAAAGAGCACGGAGTTACGGCAGGAGAACGATTCTTTGGTCAGCCTGAAAAAATTTACCCGCTCGCCTCCCTGTTTGCGCCTGTCGCCAATTTCGTCAACCGGCAAAAGCCAACAAAAGCCATTCTTGAGAAACTGTTCGGAATCGATAAGCGGCGGGACCTGCCATCGTTTGCTCCTCAGACCTTCAAATCCTGGTTCAAAAAGAATAAGAACGAATACAACCGTGAAGGAGCAAAACCCGTCCTGCTGCTGGTGGACGTTTTTACAAACTATCATGAGCCGGAAATAGCCATATCGGCGTGCAATGTTTTGAAAAAACTTGGCTACAGCGTGATGGTTCCCGGCATCTGGCCCACCGGACGGCCGCAAATCTCCAAGGGTCTGCTTGATGAAGCCACAAAAATCTGTGAGGAGAACATCAAACGGTTCTTTCCTTTTGCGGAGATGGGGATCCCGATTGTGGGTCTCGAACCGAGTGAAATTCTTACCCTGCGGGATGAATACACCGATCTCTGCAGCGATGACGACCTGGAAAAAGCGCAGCTCATTGCTGAGAACAGCTTTTTGTGGGAGGAATTTTTGACAACAGAGCTGGCCGCATCGGAACCGATGGACCTGGGGGAAAACAGGAAAGTTCATATCCACGGGCACTGCCACACCAAAGCGCTGGTTGGCAACGATCCGCTGGTGCAGGCGTTTCGACTGCTTGGATTTGATCCGGTGGAGATGCAGACCGGCTGCTGCGGTATGGCGGGGAGTTTCGGCTATCAAAAAGATAAATACGAGGTATCCATGAAGGTGGGAGAACAGGTTCTGTTTCCGCAACTCAGAGCTTTTGAAAAAGAGGCGACTGTTTGCGCACCCGGTTTTTCCTGCCGCCATCAGATTGCCGATGGCGTACAGCGGACAGCCAAACACCCGGCCGTAATTATGGCGGAGGCGATGGGGTAGCAGATTT
>CAZKIZ010000286.1:0-4806 GCA_964552935.1 uncultured Rhodohalobacter sp.
CTCCGTAAGTCCATCGTGCTTTGGTGTATCACCGGCGGCATCGGCCCAGTCGAGCGTTCGGCCGTGAGTGATGGTCATGTATCGTGCACCCAGCTCATGAAACATCCGCAATGTTGCGAGAGAGTTGGCGATAGAGTGCCCGCCCTCCATTCCTATAAGTGAGGCAATTTTTCCATCCTCAAAAATGCGTTCCACATCGTCGGCAGTGTAAGCCATTTCAAATACGTCAGGATATTTTTCAGCCATACGATACACAAAATCGATCTGCTCCATTGTCTGTTTTACCGCTTCGTTCTCAGGAATGTTGGCGCTCACGTATACGCTCCACCACTGGGCTCCAACACGTCCCTCACGGAGCCGCGGAATATCGGTATGCATCGGGCGGTCGAGCTGAGTGGTATCGTAAAAATCGAGCTCAGAAAACTTGTACCCCACACGGTTGCGGTACTGCCAGGGCGCATCGTTGTGGCCGTCAAACAGCGGAACACGTTCAAGAATTTCAATAGCCTGCTGGCGATATTGATCGTCGGAGTCGGCAACAGTCTGAGCTCCCGCACAGGCGGTTTGAAAAAGCATTGCAATGAGTACAACAAGGAATGGTTTTATTCTAATCATAGTCTTCACTTATTTCGATTTGTGTTTTGAAAAATGGAGTTGATCAAGTTATTAAATATTAGTTAGATGCATCAATTTAATTCAGATAAATAATCGTAACGGACCAGCGCTGTTCGAACCCGAATCAGCGGATCGGTCTGGGTCCATGCCAAAAAGAGGCCGTCAGCGGTTGAAGATATGCGCGGAAATCCGCTTCTGCGGCTTGATGTGGTAATTCCCACTCTGACTGGCTCTCCAAGTTCACCTTCCGGGGATACAGAGCGCAGCATCACATAGCCGGTATCGCCTCTTCCGGCCAGCCAGCTCACATAAATCGTCCCATCGTCACCAAGAACAAGATCGGCACGGCCAAGCGTGTACTCCCTTGCAACCACCAGGGGTTCGCCAAACGTTTGCCCGCCATCTTCTGACCTGGCCACTTTCACGACCGGATCATCGTCAGCTTCAGTATACCATGCTACCGCAACCTGCTCTCCATGGCCATCTATCCTGGGACCGTTCACCGGGCAGCCGTTAATTTGCCAGCCGTCTTCATGAACCGGAACCGGGTCCGTCCATTCACCGCTCTCAAGGTCGTAGCTCACAATTGATATATCACGAATTTCATCTTTGGTGCGGTCGCGGTACACGGCAACGGCTTTTCCATTTATCAGAGTCATATCTGTGGAGCAACAATCACAAACCATCGCGTCAATCTCACGCTCCCGGGTGATGGATCCATCTTTCGATACTTCAGCAGATCGCAGCGTCATTGCCTTCTCGGGGTCATCATACTCATCGTGGCCGCGGCCTTCCGTATTTCGTCCGTCCAGCCAAATGGCAAGCACACGATCTTCATCCAGTGGCTCCATCGAGACAAAACCGTGTTCGGTAGCGGTGCCGTCCCGGTGCGGGGTGACCGGATCTGTCCATCGACGCGCTTCTTCGGCCGGAAATGCAATATTTACGTTGTAGGCGTATGGTCCCCCGGAAATTTTGCGCAGCCAGTGCGCGGCCACAACATTACCATCTTTGCCCACCACCGACGGAAAATCGGCCCAGTTCACAAAATAGTTATTGCTCAGCCCAACTGTCCTTGGAGGAGTCCAGCCATCTTCCATATAGGTCGCAAACTCGATCGCGTAAATCTCCTCTTCAATTCCTGAGATCCAGCTTATGATGGTTCTGCCGCTCTCGTCTTTATGAAGATTTGGGTACTGACTGCCAATTTCAGCAGGGTTATTAATAGTAAACAAATGCGCGGGCTGCTGTCTCTCCTGCTCGCATCCCAAAATAAACAGGGTAATAAATGAGAGAAACAGTATCCTTATTGTGAGATTCATATGAAATCTTTTTTGGTGATGATAATCATTGGTATTTTACAACCGATCGGCAAAATTGCCGTTTCTAAAATAATCCTGATAGTTTAAACATCCTAACCGGTTTCCATTGCTTCAAATAGACGGAATTACGCTCCATTTTGGTGAACGCGCCCTTTTCGATAATATAAATACCATCGTTAACTCCGGTGAACGAATAGGCCTTGTAGGTCCAAACGGGGCCGGAAAATCAACATTGCTCAAAATTATCGCCGGCGAACAGCAGGCCGACTCAGGCTCCATCAGCATGAGTAACGATGCAACTGTGGGATATCTTCCCCAGGATGGTGTGGAGCCCGATCCGAATCTCACTGTGTTTGAAGAGGTAGAACACGCCTTTGCCGAGATTATGAAACTTCGCGATCAGTTCGATACAGTCCAGGCCCAGATGGAATCAGCTTCGGCCGACAGCACTGAACACGAAGAGGCCCTAAGGCAGTTCGGTGAGATTCAGCACAAACTGGAAAACTCCGGGTCGTACACTCTCCAGGCCGACATTGAACGAATTTTGGCCGGCCTTGGCTTTGATGAAAAAGATTTTTCGCGTTCCACCACGGAGTTTAGCGGTGGGTGGCTGATGCGGATCGCGCTCGCAAAACTGTTACTTCGTCAGCCCACCTATCTGCTGCTGGATGAGCCCACCAACCATCTTGATATTGAATCACTGCAGTGGATTGAGGCGTTCCTGAAAAATTACGACGGAGCTGTAATCATTGTATCGCACGACAGGGCTTTTCTGGATAATGTGACCAATCGTACTCTTGCGCTGCGAATGGGATCGCTGGACGAGTATGCCGGTAATTACACGTTCTACGAAAAAAAATATGCGACGGAAAAAGAACTGCTGAAGCAGCAGTATGAAAACCAGCAGAAAGAGATCAAGCAGACGCAGGAGTTTATCGATCGGTTTCGATATAAAGCTACCAAAGCGAAACAGGTGCAGAGCCGGATCAAGCAGCTTGAGAAGATGGAGCAGATTGAGCTGGAGCAGGAGCAGTCTGAGATCTCGTTCCAGTTTCCCCCGGCTGACCGGACAGGCCAGGTGGTGATGAAGCTCGACAGTGTTGTAAAAAAGTATGATGACAATGTTGTGTTCGACGGCCTCGACTACGAGATCGAACGCGGTGATAAAATTGCGGTTGTGGGACCCAACGGCGCGGGTAAATCCACGCTGATCCGTATACTGGCCGGACTGGAACCGATTACAGATGGAGAGCGAAAGGTGGGCTATAATGTTACGCCCGGCTATTTTGCACAGCACCAGGCCGACGAGCTGAATCCCAAAAATACGCCTCTTGAGGAGATGAAGCTTGCCGGCTCGCATGAATCGGAAACACGGCTGCGGACCATTCTCGGATCCTTCCTGTTTGTGGGCGATGATGTATTTAAAAAAGTGAGCGTGTTGTCGGGTGGTGAAAAGAGCCGCGTTGCGCTGGCCAAAATGCTTCTGAATTCCGGTAATTTCCTCATTTTTGATGAGCCCACAAACCATCTCGATATGCAGTCAAAAAATATTCTGCAGCAGGCGCTCCAGCAGTTCGAAGGTACACTGATGATTGTATCGCACGACAGGGATTTCCTGGATCCCATTGTAAATAAAACATTGGAGGTACAGCCGGGCCGGGTCAAAACATGGCTTGGAAACGTGAGCTACTACCTCGATCAGATCAAAAAGCAGGATCAGGCAGAGCAGGCAGACACCGCTGAAGCAAAGAAGGTAGCCGCAAGCAATTCTAAAGAGAATGGACTCAGCCGGAAAGAGCAGCGCCGCATGGAAGCTGAAAAACGTAATGCTCTCTCAAAAAAGATCAAACCGCTGAAGAACAGGCTTCAAAAACTGGAAAAGGAGATTTCCACCTATGAAACCCGCATAGAAGAGATCGAAACGCAAATGGCCGAATCCGATTTTTATGACGATTCTGATCGTGTAAAAAAAGTCTCCATCGAGTACGAAGAGCTAAAACAGAAGCTCGCTGAATCATTCAGCAAATGGGAAGAGATCGCCGGACGAATTGAGTTTATAGAAGAAGATTACGAAGCTTAGCAACCTGGCAGCGTTCCCGCTCTTTTGCGGGATCCTGCAAGCGTTGCGAGAAAAGATGTGGAACTGTCGAGTAGCACGCTGCGCGTGCTGTTGAGTGTTACGCTGCGCGTAACGTTGAACTGTGGAATTGTTTACCCGTTAACACGTTTCGATGCCAAGAATACACTTACTTGCATTTGATCAGGTACTGATTTTTTGTTTAACTGATAAAAATCATGCGCAATTGGCAATTCCACGATTCAACAGTTCCACAGCACGCGTAGTGTGCTACTCAACGCGAGCGAAGCGAGCACTCAACATCGCGCATCGCGCGATACTCGACAAATCAACGCTGACAATCACTATTCCACTTATCACAAATTAATAGCCACCAAATCATGCCCGACCTCAAACAAGCCTACATTATTGATGCGATCCGAACTCCAATCGGAAATTTCCGCGGAACCCTCTCTCCTGTCCGGACTGATGATCTCGGGGCGATTGTAATCAAAGAGCTGATGAAAAGGAATTCCGGCGTTGACCCTGAAACGATTGACGACGTGATTTTTGGCTGTGCGAACCAGGCGGGCGAGGATAACCGGAATGTTGCTCGGATGGCGCTCCTGCTGGCGGGCCTCCCCTACTCGGTGCCGGGTGAGACGGTCAACCGGCTTTGCGCTTCAAGCATGTCGGCCCCCATTCATGCGCGACGGGCGATCGCTGACGATGAAGGAGAGATCTTCATCACTGGAGGTGTGGAACATATGACGCGCGGACCATGGGCGATCTCAAAAGCATCCAAACCGTTTG
>CAZKIZ010000287.1:0-4743 GCA_964552935.1 uncultured Rhodohalobacter sp.
CAAACTCTGCTACAGGTTCCTGGTCCCAGTTGTGGGACTTTAAATAGTCGGGTGCAGATAATTTTTCAACTGCCGGCTCTATTTCGGTTGGCAGCTGTTTGACCAGGAATCCGTAGCTCATTCCGGTGCGGTGGTCCAGGTACCGGGAGACAATACGTTTGTAAAATCGATTTCTGTACTCCAGATCTTCAATGGATGTATGAGCAAGCATCAGCCCATTCTCACGCCAGACCGTGGCGGCACTCATAAAATCATCAATATAGTCGCCGTACCCCATCTCAATGGCATCAAACTTACCCTCCCTGTAGACAATTTCCTCTCTTTTTGGAGGCACAACCTGCGCAGAAAGTTTTGGAACAAGCGAATAGAGAATGTCTTCTGCGGGAGATCTCCAATTATCACACTCAATAATAGATCCGTTCATGGTGCAAATGGTCCAGTCTTCTTCCTGCACAAATATGGGTACATGTGCCAGGTTCCACGCAAGCACACTTACGATGCTGTCGAGCGTTTCCTGCAGGGTTGGGTTCTCCGGAATTTGTAAATCCCCCTCAAATATGCCTACAATTGGGTTGTGGTAGAGGGTTGAAACCGTTTTTATGGCGAGATCTTCATCCTTGCCTTCCCCTTGCTCAATAATGATAATGCCCGGTTTAACTTTCCCCTCACTATTCAGAGCTTGATTATAAGGTACAATCTCTACTCCGGCGTTAATCAGGTTCTTTTTCAGCTTCTCCACAAAAGCATCGAGAGAGTCAGAGTGGCGATGAACCGGATGGAAGGTGACGGCCATATTTTTTGCCATCTCTTTTCCCGTTAGCGGAACATCTTCAGAAATATCGAGCAGATTTAAAATCAGGTCCGAATTTTTCATGATAGGGCCTTATTAAAGGTTGATGGTTTTCACTGTAAAATAACTATTTTATTATTAATTTTGTTCCGTTTACCTAATGGCCACCATCGAATTGAACGATTCTAAAACAGGATTAAATCTTTCTCCCTATTGAAAGACCTGCAAATTTTGGGCATTAAATTTTATACAGATAAATATCAGTTAGAGATGAAGGAACGTTTGCTGCAGTGAACATCCCTGATTATTTTAAGCCGAAACGCAAAATCAAAAAACTGGTATGAAAAAAGTGGAGTGCCCCGGCTGCGCAGTAGAAGTGGATAAAGAGAACGATGTCTGCCCGATCTGCGGATATGAATTCCCCAAACAGCCGCTCTCGTTTAAAATAGGCGTTTGGGTATTGATTTTTCTTGTACTCACCTGGCTGGTGTTTTGAGATTTGAGACATGAGATTTGAGAATTTGTAAATCACGTTTTCTCTTTCATCTAAAATCTATCATCTATGATCCATCACCTAACATCTATCATCTATCATCTCTTATCTAAAATCTATCTCAGTCCCATCCTTTTTCACCAATCAGAGGCACGAACTTAAACTGCCGGAGCTGTTCCTGTTTGAACTCATCTTCAGATACTCTTGTGATTTTCGTCATCGTTTGAAGTTTCTGATCGCCTACCGGCACAATGAGTATTCCGCCGACGGACAGTTGCTGAATTAAATCTTCAGGTACAACAGGTGCACCGGCCGTTACAACAATACCGTCGTAAGGTGCGTAGGCCGACCATCCCAGGGTGCCGTCTCCGCATTTCAGGTGGGGACGAAAGCCCAGCTCTTTTAATATGTTCCGCGCGCTCAGGTAAAGTGGTTCATGCCGCTCAACACTGTACACTTCGGCACCCATCTGGCAAAGAATAGCCGCCTGGTAGCCCGAGCCCGTGCCGATTTCTAATACCTTATCTCCTTTTTTTACCTCAAGGAGTTCGGTCTGGGCAGCAACGGTGTAGGGCTGAGAGATTGTCTGTCCGCAAGATATTGGGAGGGCACTGTCTTCGTATGCACGGTTTTCCAGCGCTGAATCCACAAAAAGGTGTCTCGGAATTTGCTCAATCGCCTGAAGAACCTTCTCATCGGATATTCCTTTCTCCCTGAGTTTACTCGTGAGTTTCTTTCTGCGGTTTAAAAACTTTCGGCTGTTTCTTTCTGTATTCAATTATAATTCCCGAAATCTGCTGTATTTAGCATTTTGTAAAATATAAACATATCAAAAAGATCAATCTCAATCGACTAAAACAGTAAAAAATGTTTCCGAAATGGTAATCTGCAAATCTGCGATCGTTCTTTTGCTATCCATAAGAACGCAACGGGTTAAAAGATAACTGGACCCGGAGTAATGAGTGTAAGTGAATGACGTTCATTTTTCTGCGTAAATCAGCGGAAATCTCAGCGTACATCTGCGACAAACTATCAGATCTTTTTTAAGGTGTAGTAATCAGATATAAACCTTTATATAGAGTTTATGTGAACGTTAAACGGTTTGAAGCTGCCAGCAAGGTTTTCAGCAAAAAAAGGAGTTGGAATTAAATGATTTGCTTGTATTTTCCGTGCTTTAGCAGAATTTACTCGATTGTACTAACTGATAGCGAATGATGAATGCAAAACGATGGGTAATCCTGGTGTCTGTGGCGGTATTTACGCTGCTGATTGCGGGCTGGGCTGATCTTCACGCCTTTTCTGACGCAGATGGTTCGGGATCGGGGTTTTATGGATCATGGATTAGCCTGATTCCTCCGCTGGTGGCGATTGGCCTGGCGCTGATCACGCGCGAGGTGGTGCTCTCGCTCTTTGCCGGCATCTGGGTCGGTGCACTGCTGCTGGTCGGTTTCAACCCGATGGAGGGGACCGCATATTCGCTGGATGTGCTGATAGTAGCACTGGTCGACGCCGATCATATTGCAATTATTGTATTCAGTATGCTTCTGGGCGGAATGGTAGGTGTGATGTCGCGCGGCGGCGGAACACTCGGGGTTGTGGATGTTTTAAGTACATTCGCCACCAGCCGGAAAAAAGGGCAGCTCTTCTCCTGGGGGTCGGCAATTTTTATCTTTTTTGATGATTACGCCAACACGCTCATTCGCGGAAACGCCCTTCGCCCGATGACCGACAGGCTCAATATTTCGCGCGAAAAACTGGCCTATATTGTAGATTCAACAGCTGCACCGCTGGCGGTGAGTGCCGTCATTACCACATGGATCGGGTTTGAGATCACCCAGATTCAGAATGCGCTCTCCGGGCTGGCCGCTACTACCGAAGATGCCGCTCTTGCCGCACAGCTGCAGGCGGGCGCTGACAACGCGTTTATTATTTTTCTGCACTCTATTCCCTACCTTTTCTACCCGCTTCTGGCCCTCGCCTTTGTGCTGATGACAATCGTTATGAAACGAGAGTTTGGACCGATGCTCACAGCGGAACGCCGAGCTTACTCCGGTGGCGGAGTGATACGTGAGGGGTCCATGCCCGCTACGGATACCAGTCTTGATTCTCTGCAGCCGTTAGAAGGAAAGCCGAGGCGCTGGTACAATGCCGGACTCCCGGTTATCTCGGTCATTGTGGTTGCGCTATACGGACTCTATTCCACAGGAGCATCTGCGCTGGGTCCCGGTGAGAGCGGGTTTACCGCTATTATTGGTAAGGCTGACCCGTTTGCAGCCCTGCTGTGGGCGTCGTTCACGGGATGTGCGGTGGCGATTGGTCTTGTGGTCTTCCAAAAAATTCTGACTCTTAACCAGGCGATCGAATCGTGGGTGGGCGGCATGCAGTCGATGCTGATTGCCGTTGTGATATTAATATTGGCCTGGGGGCTCGGCGGTGTCACGCAGGAGATCGGCACCGGCACCTACCTGGCCTCTCTTCTGCAGGATACCCTGCCGCTGGCGCTTCTTCCGGGACTCGTCTTCTTCATAGCTGCAGTAACGGCATTCTCAACCGGTACGTCCTGGGGTACCATGGCGATTCTCTTTCCGGTAGTCGTGCCGCTCTCTATTGCGATGGGGGCGGGCGTGGGATTTGCCGGAGGCGAGAACTACGGAATTCTGCTCGGGGCGATCAGCTCCGTAATGGCCGGCGCCGTATTTGGTGATCACTGTTCGCCGATATCCGATACAACCGTTCTTAGCTCCATGTCATCTGCCTGTGACTTGATTGACCATGTCCGTACACAGCTTCCTTATGCGCTGGTAGTTGCCGTTGTTGCGCTGGCCGTGGGCGAAATCCCTGCAGCGTTCGACTTCATTCACCCGGCCTGGGGACTGTTAACCGGACTGATCATTCTCTACCTGATCCTGAAGTTCTATGGTGAAAATCCGGAGGAGAGTAAGTAGTGTTTAGTTTTGAGTTTTTAGTGTTAAGTTTATTTAAACGTTAACCATATTTAGGCACCTACAATCTACAACAACAACTAAACTCATCACTAAAAACAAATCACTCAAAACTCAAAATGATCCTTGCTCTTCTTCAGCCTGTTCTCATTCCGGACCTGCACGACATTGCGGTGATGAAGGCCGCAGATCGAGTGGTTATCCAGGACAGTGAGATATGGTCGCGGAAGGGTAGAACTCACCGGGCGATCATCCGAACGCCGGAGGGGACCGATTACCTGAATGTTCCGGTAATGAATGCCGACAAGAAAAAGCCGATTCTTGAGGTTCGTATTGATCACACCCAAAACTGGGTGGACCCCATCCTCCGGTCTCTGAAGTTCAACTACAGCAACAGTGTCTACTACGATTTTTATGAGCCGGAAATTGAGGCGTTGTTTCGCGAAGGAGAAAAATTTGAGAGTCTGGTCCGGTTCAGTTCCTACCTGAAAAAGAGCCTCTTTCGGTTTTTAGAGCTG
>CAZKIZ010000288.1:0-1908 GCA_964552935.1 uncultured Rhodohalobacter sp.
TCGATCTTATATACATTTTTACAACAACGTAAAATGGTGATAACTATTTCAATGGAGATAAGGGGCGGGCAAGGCGTAATGATAGCAATTCGCTGTTAGCCAGGACAATGAGAGATACATTTAACTGGATGTATATCGCTGCGATGGCCGGAACTGAAAAGAGAACCGCTCCGCTGAAAACGAACCATTTTCTTCCTGCAATTTAAAAAGAGTTGGAAAACACTGTATGTAACTGACTGTCAGGTTACAAACAATCTGCCATTCAACTCTCATCAAACATTCAGTTTAGTCGTCACGGCTCCACGTGTTGTTTGATCGATCTGCATCGGGAAAGTACACTTCGGGGTCTATCACTACTTCAACCACTTCAGAATCTGCGGTAAACCGGTATTCCGCAGTTCGATTACCTTCAAGCCAGTGATCAACCGGTATTTCGTCGTTTATTACAGAGCCGTCCTCAAGAGTAACCCTGATTAAAACGGGCATCGGTACATTAC
The DNA here is from genome assembly GCA_964552935.1 of uncultured Rhodohalobacter sp. Classification (GTDB taxonomy): domain Bacteria; phylum Bacteroidota; class Rhodothermia; order Balneolales; family Balneolaceae; genus SW132. The sequence continues at coordinate 498 of CAZKIZ010000288.1, forward strand.
CGAAATCCTCAATCAGTACTGCTGTTTCGCTGCCCTGTGTCTGAACGTCGGTCACAGCCTGGTCAAGCACCCATGTTTCGTAGTACCATGCTCTCCAGAACCACGATAAATCTCTGTCGGCTACATCTTCAATGGTATTGAAAAAATCCCAGGGGTAGGGGTGCTTATACTCCCAGCGATGCATGAATTCGCGATGAGCTTCAAGAAAAAGCTCCTCACCCAAAACACCTTTCAGCGCAGTTAGAACACTTGCCGGTTTGGGATATGAAGCTACACCGTAAGCAGGGCCGGGATAGTGAAAATCACTCCAGCGCATCATTTCGCCCTCAAAATCAGATCCGGCAATTTGCAGATACTGACCAAAGAGATCGTTTCTGCTGAATTGATCTTCTCCGAAACGATCTACGTTTGCCTGCTGCGTGTGGAAGGATGTATGTCCTTCATCGAGCCATGTATAGCGACGCTCGTTGGTGCTCACAATCATGGGTACCCACATGTGGGCAAATTCGTGGGCGGTTACACCGTACAGCCTCACTGCCCCGGCGTTGTTGTAGTCTCCCATAAGCGTGATCATCGGGAACTCCATTCCGCCGCCGATGATGTCAGCGCCTTCAACGGAAGTCATGTGGGGCCAGGGGTAGGGCATGTCAGTGTAATCAGATAGAAATGTGATTGAATGCTGACCATAGTCCGTTACTTCTGACCATAAGGGTGCCGTTTCGCGGTAAAAAGTATTGATTCGGGTGTAGTTCAGATTCCCGTCACCATTAACATCTCCGACCGGTGCACGGGCACCTTCCCACCTGGATTCGAGCGTGGCGCTAAAGGCAACATCGCGAACGCGCTCAGAATTGAATCTCCAGGTCAGCATGCCATCATCGCTCTCGGCCGTGGCATTCTCGAGCTCATCAAAGTCAGCAATGATAACCACCTCATCGCTGTTTCCGGCATCTTCGTATCGCTGAAGGGTTTCAGCGCTTAATGTTTCTTCCGGGTTCATAAGCTCTCCGGTTCCCATCACAATCCATTCCCTTGGGGCGGTTACGGAAAGGGAATAATCAGAAAACTTGTGATAGAATTCAGCATTTCCTAAAAATGAGTCGTCATTCCACCCGTAAACATCATCAAAAACAGCAACCTGCGGATACCAGTAGGCAATCATGTAAAGATTATCCCTGCTGCGTCCCATTCGGCCTGAAGCCCCTTGTTCTGGAACTTCAAAACTCCATTCAAAGCTGAGTTCAACCGATCCGTCTGATGCAATTTGCTCATCAGGGAAAATATAGAGCCTTGTACCGTCCAGAATGTACCCTGAAGCACCCTGCGACCATCGTGCCTGCATGGTGGTGGTGCCCAATTCCATGCCGTTCACCTCAATTTTATGAAGCTCTTTACCGCCGGTAATTTCAGT
>CAZKIZ010000288.1:2008-4693 GCA_964552935.1 uncultured Rhodohalobacter sp.
GATCCGTTACTTGCTGTTGTGAGGAACATGATATCAGCAGGGAAACTGAAAATACCAGGTAGAATAAACTTGATAAACGCATATTGAGAGTCTTTGGTAAATGTTTAGGACGTGTAGCTTATTGGATAAGACCGATTTCTTTCAGTGTACTTTCAAGGTCTTCAAGTTCAACAGGTTTGATGAGGTAGTGGGAGTTTGAAGTAGACATCGCTTTGTTTTTGTGTTCCGGATCGGAGTTACCGGTGATGAAAATTATGGGTACATCCGAGAATTCGCGAATCTTTTGGGCAGCTTCAATACCGTTCATATCTCCTTCCAGGGCAATATCCATTAAGATAAGATCTGGATGAATCTGCTTGCTCATATCCACAGCAGTTTTACCGTAAACGAGTTCACCATGCGTCTCAAAACCCATCTTTTCAAGAAAGCTTTCGTAAAGAAGGTTGAGTATTAAATCATCTTCAACAATCAGGACGGTTTTATTGTCTTTGCTCATAATATATTTTGAATTCACAGTAGGGTAGCCAACAAGGTAAGATATCTTATGCAAATTGATTTAAAACTAAAAAAAAAATTTAAATTGTCTTTCAACATGGATGCTAATCTGTCACAGCTTTTTAGTGTAGTAGTGTCTGCCCTTCGAGGCTTTGATGTTGTAGAGAAATACTCCATCCATACTTTCACCACGCGTGCATAAAATGAGCCTGGCGAATAATTCGGGTCAAACTGAGGGAATGGATACTCTAATTTGAAGGTATCCTGATTTTTTTTTGTCAGCCAGCACCTCCACAGGGGAGATGATTTCAATATTTTTATATTCAGACCCCGTATTTAGATCAAACCCCGTCATCAGCTCTTCAATAAACTGGCCTGTTTTCAGCCATATAAACGGCTGATTTGAAGCAGACCATAATCCTACATCAGTATGCAATCCGGAATCCGGGCGAGAATCTGAATCAATATCAGTATCGAAAGATTTTACGCGCAGATTATAATTTTCAGATATAGAATGAAGAGTTTTTAAAGTAAGATTATTTTTTGGGCCGGTATCAGGATTAAGATGAATGGCTGAACTCAAAAAGTCGGGCCAGTAAACGGTAGCGGCAAGCTTATTTTCTGTAAGATTTGGAAATAACTGTATCTGTGGTTTAGATTTTTTGCTTTTTGCAAAGGATTCAAATTTGTAGATAATCCTTCCAATTTGAATAATCCCAAGGCGGTACTTCTCCGGATTTGTATCAATATCATCAACAACTCTGAATTCCAGGACTTTTCCTGATTTGCTAACCTGCCAGTAGTCAACTTTTAAAATCCGGTCTTTGATTCCAAATCTACTCTTAATGTTGTGCATCGTTGAAGGGCTCTGAATTGCTTGTATTTGCAAATAACTCGAAATGAACGGTTAGGCTATCTTCAACTTTTACAAGACCTAAAAGTGCGGTGGGCGGTTCTACATTATAGTCTGTCATTCTGAGCTCTGTCACACCTGTGGCGCGAAGTGTACCATCTTCAAGTGCGGTAGCTTCCATCGGAAATTCGATCTCTTTCCTGTGCCCGGCTACTGTTAAGTAACCAACGACGGTAAGCACAAACTGATCTTTAGAGTCATCGTATGACATTGATCGGGTCTCTTTGTAATCAAAGCTGATATTGGGAAAATCTTCCGACCTGAGAGCCTCATTGAGATCCCGATTCATTCTGCGCTTGCCACACTCGAAACCTGAAACTGCAATATCAACCTCAACATCAAGCTGTTCATTTTGAGATCCGGGCTGGTTGATGGTCGTATTATAGCGCTCGGCTCTGCAATTAAACTGGTTTACGTTTGATCTACCCTCGATCCAAAGACGGCTCTTCTCTTTGTCTATGTTAATATTTTGTGCAAATGCACTTCCGCCAAGAAGTAAAAACAATGTGACTGTGAATAGTATGTGTTGACGGAAGTGAAGCATGCGAGTAGAAAAAATTTAGTTTGAAAATGTGTTAGTTAGAAAAAGTAAGGGAGTAGATAATTGAAATTTCGTCGCGCGCACGAATCGATCCAAGCATCGCTGTTGGCGGATCGATGCCGAAGTCGGTCATCAAAAGCTCTTGTGATCCTGAGAAGGTGACTTTACCGTTGTCAAATGTGGCGGTGACATTCATTGTTGTCTCGTGATCCACACCTGCAGCATTAATCACTCCTGTTGCCGTAATTTCTGCGCTGTTGCCGTTCACAGAAACGCTCTCAATACCGTTCATTTTAAAGGTGATGACCGGGTGATCGTCGACCTCGAGATAGCCCTGGAGATTCCGGGTTAGTCGTCCTGAATCAGACTCAATATCTTCTACGGGAATGGATAGTTCCATGGTTTTGAAGTGATCTGCGGTCAGGCTTGAAAGATCCGAAAGGTCAAACTCTGAAAGTATGAACGTTGCGTTCACTGTTTTGACGTCAGCATCCCAGTCTCTAACATTGGATGTTCCGTCGATTTTCATTTCGTGGCCCTGTTCCAGTGAAAGCTCGATATCTGAATTTTGAGCTGCAGCGGTATGCAGAGTGCCCAGTAGGGCGAAAAGTGTGATTATTGATAGTATTCGTTTCATAGTATTGTATAATTTTGGGTTGGAAATAAGAGTTGTGATCCCCGGTCAGAGGATCACAACTCGATCTGTTTTACATTGAATTTGTTTAGAAGCTGATGA
>CAZKIZ010000289.1:0-4681 GCA_964552935.1 uncultured Rhodohalobacter sp.
GCAGGTCGTAAATGATTGCCTGACCCGATTGCGTAAATCCTCTGCTTTGTGCCAGATAGAGCAGATTTTCGGCCGATGAATACCCGATTCCGTTGAAATCGCGGTCTATTAAATTCCCTTCTGCAAGTTGAAAGCTGCTGATGTCAATTTGCTGCACAGCGCCTGTGTTCACTACCCAGGCTATACCGATGTTGGTGTTCACTGCCAAAGATCTCGGAAACCCACCGGTTTCAATTGAGGTGATCAGTTCTGCCGTAGCTCCGTCAAGAACATCGATCTGTCCGGGAATATCATTTTCCGGATCACGATTGAATTCATCATCAAAGGCTCTGTTTCCACCCGATACAACCCAAATCATGCCATCATCATCAGCAACCAATTTTATGGGACCGGCACCCACCTGCACATTTTCTATCACCATATCTGTCTCGGTGTCTACAACAGAAACCGTATTACCGCTGCCAAATCCACTGTTGGCCACGAACAACCTGTTACCCGATATTGCCATTCCCTGGGGGTTGCTGCCAACTTCGATCTGGGTGCCGGTTACTTCAAAGTTCTCAAGATCAACTACGTGAATGGTATTCGTAAAGAGGTCACTTACGTACCCTTTGTTTCCATCTGCAAGGGCAAAACCGGCGGGTGCCACTCCATTGTCGAACGTAATGGTTCCCAGACTTTCGAGACTCTCTCTCTCAACAACTTCAATTTTATCGGCGTTGTTTGTAACAATGAACACGCGATTATCGGTCTCTACAACTGCCTGTATGATTGCCGCAAGGGGTCGTCCGTTTACCTGGCTGAATCGTTGCTGAACAGCCTGGCCGGTTTCCGGATCATAACTTGTAAGCGATCCGTCACCATCAGAAAAATTCCCCTCATTGGCTACAAGAATACTGGTTAGTTGCTCTTCGCCGATATCTGATACCGGATCGTCACTGCATGCTGAAAGGCCCGTGAGCAGAACAGCGAATGTTATGAGCAGAAGTATAGATTTTGGTTGTATAAATTTAATCATTTGAAATATGTTATTATTGGTTCGATTGATTTGATTTAAAACTGGCTCAGAGGGGCAAGCCCATACTCAGCGTAAATTCGAAATGGCGGCCCGGCATCGGGTACCACTGTATAATTTCATACTGTTCATCGAGCAGATTCTTTACGGTCAGCTGCAGGTTAAAGTCAGTACCAAAAATTTGTCTGTTTATTGATGAGCCCACATCCATAACCTGGTAGCTGTTCAGGCTGGAGGTGTGATCTTCCGTTATAAAGCGAAGATCGGTCCATCGGTAATTGGCGTGAATCATCACGTTAGAAACTGTGACGGTGAGATTACTTCTCACTGCCCATTCCGGCACATAGCGCATCTGCTGTCCGACAGCCCTGTCGCCGGAAAACCGGGGGGCGGCTATTTCTGCTCTGCGCCAGTCAGCACCAACATTCCAGCTAAAATCGACGCCCTCTATTTGCCATCGCGAGCTGATCCTGGTTTCTGCACCGTAGGCGTCCACCTCCTCAACGTTTGATGGAGTCCATTGCCCCTGGTTGTTGGGAAACCAGTAGATACCGTCATCCAGCCAGATTCTGTATCCGGTCAGGCTGATGGAGTTCAAAAATGGAATCTGAGGCAGGTATACGACTCCACCTTCTGTTTTAAAGCTTCGTTCCGGGTTTAGATCAGGATTACCGGTGGGCACCCAGTAAAGGTCGTTGAACGTAGGTGGATTGAAATCGCGGCTGATCATTCCTCTGAGATGCAGCCGGGAATCGATCACTTCCCAGTTGGCTCCGAGAGATGGGCTCACAACGGATCCAAAATCACTGTAGAGATCTGCCCTTAAGGTAGGGGTGAACCGCAGTCGTGAATCGGCAATCCTGATTTCAGGATTAAACCTGATGCTCAACTGTCGGCGTTCACGGTCCCCGCGGTAATTATTGCTGTCTACCCACTCCAGACCCGACTGTATTCCGCCCTGCCAGATAACCCGGCCGGTGGTTGGTCGCCGGACATCCAGCTCAACTAACGCCCTTCCCAGGCTAAATTCACTGTCGATATTGCTGCGGGGATCAATGTAGCCGAAAGAGTTCGATTCCAGGAAACTGCGCGCATCTACATTCCATCCGCTCATATTGGTTTCCACTCCCCCGATCCATCGAATTCCGTCAAAAGACTGTTCAGCACGGGAGTTTCCGGAAAGTATGCTGCCGGGTATTTCATCCTGTTGATCAAAATACCAGATTGAAGAGTAAATTCGACCCTGAGAGAGCTCATAACCCACATTTCCCATCAGGTTAACCGATTCTCCGGCGTTGCGGGTCCGCACCTCTTCCCGTCCGGTAGCACGATTAAAATAGTCGAAATCATTTTCAGCCGTTCGGTAGATACCCCGGACAGATCCGGACCACCTTCCCTGAGAAACGCTGGCTTCTGCGCGGCTTGTCCATGTTCCGAATGAACCGGCAGATTGAGCGATACCAACCCGGTTTTGCCTTTCTCCGCCTGATGATGACAGGTAGACGGTTCCGCCCAGACTTCCGCCGCCAAACGTGCTGCTCGGTGTGCCGGGGCTCACCTCTACGTTTCTGAAGAGACCTGTAGAAATAGCTGAAAGGTCGGCCAGTCCAAGGGAGAGGCTGTTGATGGGGAATCCCTCCCACAGAACCGTGGTTTGGCTTGGAGAGAGACCGCGCTGGGATAGAGTAGCTAATCCGCCGGGACCGTTATCGCGAATCATCAGGCTCGAATAGCGGGATAGGATATCTGAAACGGATGCTGATCTGTAATTCGTCAGCTGCAATGAATCGATTAGCTGAACATCAACCGGCTGGTAACGCTGCGGTTCACGGATGCGCGTAGACCGTACAACGACCTCATCAAGGCGGAGAGAATCGGTAACAGCTGCCGTGTCCTTTTCAGCATGTAGTGCCGGAAAAGCAAAATTCAGTGCATACTGCTGATCTGCAGAAGCACTCCACGCGTGATTGACGGATACGAATAATAGAATAAAAAAAGTGAGTGCGTGCGGTACACGCAATGAGGAGAACATGAAAGTATCTGCTTGCAAACCTCTAACCCGGAAGTTCAACAGTTCGGCGGCTGGCAGGTCTCCTGACTCACCTCATACCGAGCGACCTTCCCGCCCCGAAATGGAGCAGTGGTAAAGTGGGACTCGGCACAATTTTCATCTCATCAAACAGATGCGATGAAGAGGTTTACAGTTGCGGGTACAGTTCCCGGATTTCACGGGATTCCCTATTAATTTTCCAAAAAGGAAAAACCAACCACCTAATTGAATAAAAAAGGTAAACAGGAAATGGGAACTTTCAAAGGTATAGTTCTTTGATAAATTGCTGTTTGTATGAATCGGCATAAAGGAATTGCCTTATAGTTTGTACTCTTAAATTAATCTGATAAAAGAGAGTCGCTGAATCTTCCATATATTCAGGTATTATCAAGTCCTAAAACCTCATATCCGATGTCTAAAAAGAAATGTGTGTTTCACTGGAGCGGTGGGAAAGATAGCTCGATCGCTCTACAGAAGATTTTACAGAGTGATGAAGAGCAGGTAGATCTACTGATAACCTCATTAAATAAAAAACACAACCGGGTGACGATGCACGGTGTGCGCCGGGTGCTTATCGAACAGCAGGCTGAATCGCTGGGGTTATCGCTTGAGTTAGTTGAGCTGCCCGAACAACCGGATATGGATACCTATGACAAGCTGATGACCGATACGATGAAGAACCTTCGTGACGATGGTTTCAGTCACGCTGTTTTCGGAGATATTTTCCTGGAGGATCTGAGAGTGTATCGGGAAAAACAGATGGAAAATGCGGGGTTGAATTCCCTCTTTCCCATTTGGCAGGAAAATACAGAAAAGCTGATTCGTCACTTTATTGAAGATGGGTTTAAAGCCGTGGTGGTAAGCGCAAAAGCGGAAAAACTGGATAAAACGTTTGCCGGCAGGCTGCTTGACCACAGTTTTTTGGAAGATCTGCCGGAGGATGTGGATCCATGTGGTGAGAACGGGGAATTTCATACGTTTGTGTACGACGGACCGATATTTTCAAAGCCGATTCCATTTAAAACAGGTGAAGTGATCTATCGCGAGTATGATGCCCCTGAAGAAGACGACCCTTCAGACGGACACTCAGCAGAAACTGATCCCAAAAAAATGGGATTCTGGTTTTGCGATCTGCTGCCTGAGTAAGATGCTTATTCCGTACAAGCCTGAGTTCGATTATAAACATTAACAAAAGAGACTGAGGCTTTCCAAAAAGAGCGCGGTATTGTTGAAATATTATCCATTTCGTCATACCGGACCACGATCCGGTATCTCCTACCCATATCAACGGAAGGAGATTCCGCATCAAGTGCGGAATGACGCTCTTTTTGGACAGCCTCACTTTTGATGCACTTTGATGAGGATTAAGAATCGAACTCAGATTACTACTATTTATAAGCAGATGTTCGCAGAAACTTATGTATCAACAACTCTGCTATTAACGGAAAACTACCTCTGAAATCAATTCTTAAAAATAGATTGATCCAGCATATCATTCTCGAAAAAGACGGTGCGGTTGCAGAACTTGATTGCCAGGAATACGGAAAGAATCGTACCGGAGAAAATCGCCAGCATTATCATAATCTGGTACTGAATGGCGGTCATAGGTGAGGCCC
>CAZKIZ010000290.1:0-4673 GCA_964552935.1 uncultured Rhodohalobacter sp.
TGCGGCTGATCTTTCGTGATCTCCCTGTAGGTTGAGGCGAGCTCCCAGTCATCACGCGGCCACGGCCGGCCGTCTTCGAAAATCATCCAGGGGCGGTAGCTCACTCCGGCAGCGTTCTGCTCAACGCTGCTCATTTCTGAAAGAAATTCATCATCATGCAGCAGTTTTTCTTTCTGCTGATCGTAGTATTTAAAATCCTGGGCTCCGTCTACACGAACACCGTCAAACCCGTAGTTGATTTTTCGTCTCTGCATCTCAAGAATCACAGAGCGCACCATCGGATGTTTGAAGCGCACATCCTGGCCGTACATATTGGGGCCGGTGAAATAAATATCGGGCAACAGCTCAAGCGCCATGTTATCGGCATGACCGTAAACAACATCCAGGACTACTTTTATCGGCTTAGGGAAGTTGTGGAGGGTCTCAATCAGCTCTATCAGTTCATCAGGCCGTCCTGTGGATAGAAGGGATGGATTAATCGCAGCAGATCCGAACAGGGTGATGTCATATCCCCAGTTTAAAACTGATGGCCGTTTCAGGCGCACGGTAATCTCCTCGCCGTCTTCCGTAGGGTTGACGACAGGATCCCAGAAGGCATGATTTTCCGGGTGCTCAATTACGGGGTCTATCGGCATCAGCTCAATTGCATCGAACCCGGTAAGGTTTATTTCATCAGGTGTGAGGTCACTGCCTGACTCAATTTTTGAGGCGATTTGACTATAACGCTCTTTCAGTGATTGAAGAGTTCCGTCACGGGTAGCCGTTTGAACGTGTACTTCGAGCAGGTTGACGGACGGGGCAATTCTAAAGTCGTGATCGGCATCGAGGGTGTCGGACAGCCCCGTAAAGTACTCAGTATCCTTCCTGTTTTTAAGTGCCGTATCGATATCGTACACCTCTGCAGGTGCAAATATGCCAAACGGGAGCGAGGCAGCCATCGGATCGCGGACGATTTTCTCCTCCCCCGACTTAAACCGAAGCTTTACCTGGTACAGCGCTCCAAACTGATCTTTATTACCAGCCGGAACACCCTCCATCACGGAGAGTGCAAACTGGTTGTTGAGGATCATGGGAAATGACCGGTAATGGAACGTGGCGTGCTGCTCCGGCTTCTCAAAATTGAGGTACCGGCTGGGCAGAAAGAGCTCGAGCTCCGCAGAGACAGCCTGGTCAAATTCCGGGTTCCAGAAGAGAAACCGGGTTGTGTTTCCGGAAATATTAGCCCCCAGTTTTCCGGACAGTTCCCTGGCTCGTTTCAGCGATATCGGCTGCTGAATAAGGGGCTTGATTTCGAAAGCCAGCTCTTCTGTTTTGCCCCCGTTGTAGTTCATCGGTTGTGTCATTCTTTATGGCTTGAGCAAGTAACCTTTCGCTAATTCGGTGTACTGTTCGGTTTGATTTTTTACCCAGGCCTTATCGCGGCCAAGCTCGTCTGCAAGAAGTTTTGCCACATCTTCAGCAATTTCAATACTTGCCCTGGCGTCAAGCAATAGTGCCCTGGTACGCCGGGAGAGAACATCCTCTACAGTTCTCGCCATTTCGCTGCGGGCCGCCCACACCACCTGGGAAGGCCGGTCGTCCAGGCGCGGATGCAAAGGCTTATCCCATCCCTCTTTCTCTTTGGCGATCTTTTTGAGTGAGGGTGCATCAGAGCCGTAATCGGGATAAGGATCCGCGGCGCTCTTGTTTTTGAGCCAGCCGTGTAGTCTGAGGTTTTCAGACACAGATGGACGCGTATCGAGGCCTGCAACCACGGATGCTTCATCAATCGTATCTTCAGCCATTTTCCTGTAGGTTGTCCACTTTCCGCCCGTAATGGTCACGAGGCCGGAGGGGTCGATCATGAGGGTATGGTCGCGGGATATTGCCGCGGTATTTTTTCCGCCCCCCTTGCTGACAAGCGGACGCAGGCCTGCAAAAACGCTCAGTACGTCATCTTCTGTAGGGTTTCCGGTCATGTAGCGGGCGCTGTGCGTAAGCAGAAAATCGATCTCCTCTTTTTGTGCCCTCGGTTCAAGAGAAGAGGATTTCACCGGCGTATCAGTCGTTCCCACGATTACTTTTCCGTGCCAGGGAACGGCAAAAAGAACCCGTCCGTCATCGGTTTTGGGAACCATGATGGCGCTTTCGCCGGGGAGAAATTTCTTGTCGAGCACAATATGCACTCCCTGGCTTGCCTGTATAATATTGTCAACATCGGGATTGTCCATCTTGCGGATGCTGTCCGTAAAAACGCCGGTAGCGTTGATTACGGCGCGTGCATTTATGTCGAACTCATCACCGGACTCCATATCTTTAACAGATACGCCGCTTACGAGATCATTCGATTTCAGGAGACCCGTAACCTTGGCATAGTTCAAAGCAAAACCGTTGTGGTCGTGAACGGTCTGGAGCATATTGATACCCAGGCGTGAGTCGTCAAACTGTCCGTCGTAGTAGATTACGCCGCCATTCAGACCTTTCGGTTCAAGGGTGGGGATATATTCAAGCGTTTTATCAACAGAGAGATGTTTTGATGGACCAAGGCCTAAATCTCCCGCCAGCTTATCGTAAATTTTCATGCCGATGCCGTAAAACGGGCCTTCCCACCAGTCGTAGTTGGGAACGATAAAGGATTGATTCTTTACCAGGTGAGGTGCATTTTTCATCAGCAATCCGCGCTCTTTCAGTGCCTCCAATACCAGGGAGATATTTCCCTGCTGCAGATAGCGGACGCCGCCGTGCACGAGTTTGGTGCTTCTGCTGGATGTTCCTTTTGTGAAATCATCCTGTTCAAGAAGGAGCGTGTCGTATCCCCGGCTTGCGGCTTCAACGGCTGTTCCCAATCCGGTTGCGCCCCCGCCGATGATTACAAAATCCCAGATTTTCGTTTCGTTGTGAAGTTCTTTAATGTTTTCGTCTCTATTCATGAGAGGACTCCTTTATTGTTCATCTTTAACCCAGTTTTTTGCACGACCTACTGCATCGTGCCATTTATTCAAAAGTTCTTCCCTTTCAGATGGTTCCATATTAGGCTCAAAAGTCTTGTCGACCTTCCATTTTTGATTAATTTCATCGAGGTTTTCCCAAAATCCGATGGCCAGGCCGGCCAGGTAGGCCGCGCCAAGAGCTGTAGTTTCCGTCACCTTAGGACGCAGGACCGGGATATCGAGAATATCCGCCTGGAACTGCATCAGCAGGTTGTTTACGGAAGCTCCGCCATCCACCCGCATCTCTTTGAGTGAGATGCCGGCATCAGACTGCATCGCCATCAGAAGGTCGGTGCTTTGATATGCGATAGATTCAAGAGCGGCCCGCGCGATGTGCGACTGGCCGGTGCCCCTTGTGAGCCCGATCAGCATTCCGCGTGCGTAGGGATCCCAGTGCGGTGCGCCCAGTCCGGAAAAGGCGGGCACAAGATAGACGCCGTCATTGTCATTCGATTTTGCGGCAAGCTCTTCGATCTGACTTGAAGAGCTGATCATTTTGAGCCCGTCGCGCAGCCACTGAACCACAGCGCCTCCAATAAATACGCTTCCTTCAAGGGCGTAACAAACCTTACCGTCCAGCTGCCAGGCAATAGTTGTGAGAAGATTGTTACTGCTCTTGATCGGTTTTTCACCGGTTTGCAGCAGCATAAAGCATCCGGTCCCATACGTATTTTTGGCCATGCCGGGCTGCGTACAAACCTGTCCGAAAAGGGCCGCCTGCTGATCGCCCGCTATACCGGAGACCGGAATTTCTTTGGCGAAGATTTCACCGGAAGTTTTACCGTAGACTTCACTGCTCGATTTCACCTCTGGCAGCATCGATTCGGGGATATCCAGCAGTTTTAGAATCTCTTTATCCCACTCCAGGTCGTAGATGTTATAGAGGAGTGTTCTGCTTGCATTCGTAACGTCTGTCGCGTGAACAGCTCCTTCGGTCAGTTTCCAGAGCAGCCAGGAGTCAACTGTACCAAACAGAAGGTCACCGTTTTCGGCTTTTTTTCGGGCACCGTCTACGTTGTCTAAAATCCATTTAACCTTGGTGCCTGAAAAATAGGCGTCCAGTACGAGGCCGGTCTTATCCCGGAACATCTCCTCATGGCCATCGTTGCGCAGCTGCGTACAGATATCTGCAGTTCGCCTGTCCTGCCACACGATAGCGTTGTAGATCGGCTTGCCCGTTTTCCTGTCCCATACAATGGTGGTTTCCCGCTGGTTGGTGATTCCAATAGCAGCAATATCCATTGCATTTAAATTTGCTCTTGATACCGCTTCAGCCGCCACGCTAACCTGGGAGGACCAGATCTCGGAAGGGTCGTGTTCAACCCACCCCGCCTTCGGAAATTTTTGTTCAAACTCTTTTTGAGCGGTTGAGTGAATTTGTCCTTTTTTATCGAATAGAATTGCGCGTGAGCTGGTCGTGCCCTGATCGAAAGCCAGAATATATTCCATAGAAAGCTCCTCTGTTTTTTTAAATTTCAGATGTTGAACCGGTTATGGCAGAATATCCGGACGAAAATGAAGCATCGTATTGAAATCCGGATTCAGGCAGCAGAAAACCGCTACCATGTGTGGCTAATATAGGTGCTGAGATTCAGAAAATGAACTTTAATTCTATAAAATTGGAATATGGCTAAAATTTTAAGCTTCCGTATCCCCAACCTCTTCTTCCGGCATATCAAGGTCTTCGGCCGCCCACGTTATGTA
>CAZKIZ010000291.1:0-4657 GCA_964552935.1 uncultured Rhodohalobacter sp.
CTGACCCGAGATCTTGATGACTCTAATGGAGACATTCCTACAGGAAATCTGCTCACAAACGGCGATTTTGAAGATGGCGACGACGGCTCGTGGTACGGCAACGCGCTCGATATCAGAACCGAAGGCGATAATAGCTTCAACTTTGCTGATGTGGAAACCGCAGGTAATGCCTTTGACGTTAACATAAGTCAGGATGTAGACCTTATGCCCGGACAATCGTACGTGTTATCATTTGAAGCATCAACCGGAGCAGGAAATACCCGGGACATGGTAGTGGGTATTGGTGAGAGTCAGGATCCATTCCGTGCAAACACACAGACAGTTACGTTAACAGAGAATACGCAAACATACAGAGTAAGTCTGGTAGCTACTGACGATGGCACAGGCGAAGACTTCGGAGACGCAACGAGTCGGGTCTTGTTTGACATGGGTGCGGATGTAGGTGTTGTTGTTATTGATAATGTTTCACTTGAAGCAGCAGTCGCAATAGATTTACCTGGCGAAGCTCCTCCGGCACAACCAGAAAGAAACGCCTCTGATGTAATCTCTATCTTTAGCGATAGATATGATGATATCCAGGTAGACACCTTCTCTGCAGATTTCGACGATTCTGAAATACAAGATGTTATGATCGACGGCACACCTGCCAAGCGAATTGACTTTGGAAACTTTATTGGTATCGATTTCCAAAGCAACAGGCAAGATGCATCAGAAATGACTCACTTCCATATGAACTTTTGGACTGATGAACCAGATCTGGTTGGCAAAGTGTTCAACTCCAAGTTTTCTCAGTGGGGTGGTGGCGATGGTGAAGTTTCCGCTCTGGAGTTAAACGTGAATACAGGAACCGATCCGGAACTTGTATCCGGACAATGGGTCACTATAGATGTGCCAATCGAGCAGTTCACGGGCAATTTAACGCGAGATGACCTTGCCCAATTCCTGATTACATCAAATGTTGATGTCGCTTTTGTCGCCAACATTTATCTTTACAAAGATGTAGGTGTATCAAATGAATTGAGTGAATCACCAATGAAGTTTGAGCTCAATCAAAACTACCCTAACCCATTTAACCCTACAACAAACATTTCGTATACATTACCTGAAAGTGGTGATGTAACACTCGAGGTGTTTAACGCTGTAGGGCAAAAAGTAGGAACACTGGTGAATGGAGTTCAAAGTGCAGGTTCACATACTGTTTCGTTTGATGCATCAAATCTTGCATCCGGTATTTACCTTTACAGATTAACCTCTGGAAACCAGGTAAGAGTCAATAAAATGTTACTCATTAAGTAACTTAGTTTAAATCTTTCTTAAAGGAGCCATTCGTTTACGGATGGCTCTTTTTTTATGCCTGATAATTCTGGTTTTAGATTATTCAGTTCAATAATATTGCAATCAAATCATAGAAATTAGTTTTCAGTTTATCATATTTAAGAATTTGATCGCAACATTATGCAAATTAATTAAGATTCTATGGGAATTTTTTGCGAGATTGATGTTCACTATCACTTTTCAAAAAAATGCTCAAAGCTATGAAAGTAACCCTGAAAGATATCGCAGATGATACCGGCCTGTCGGTCTCAACCGTTTCAAGGGCTCTTTCGCAAAAGGGAAAAATCAGCCCGAAAAATGAAAGAATCATCTTTGAAAGTGCCCACCGACTCAACTATCCGCTCAATAACATAGATACACCGATTGAGTTGCGGGACAATGTATATATTGCACTAATTATCAACTCACAGCCCGGTGAATTTTACGCGTCACTTTATGACGGTCTGGACCTTGCTTCAAAACATACGAACTACAATTTTGGGCTCTTTAATATCGCCTACAAAGAAAAATCTGCTATCGATTTTATTACATCCATTCACCAAAATCAGTTTGATGCTGCAGTAGTTTTTCTTCCATCATTTTCAGAGGGTGACTATAAAGAGCTTCTTAAAAAATTGGGTGACAGCTTCCCCATGATATCTGCAGCACCGCTTCCGAACCCAGTAATGGATACCGTTGCCTTTGACAACTACAGAGGGGGCTTTTTGGTTGGAAAACATTTCCACGAGAGGGGATACAAAAAAATTGGAATCATACAGGGGCCCGCTTCAAAGGTCGAGGCTCAGCTTCGCAAAAACGGTTTAACGGACTACTGCATGAGAAATAACCTTAACGTCATGTGGAATTTTCAGACCAGTTATAATCCTTCCGGCGGGCAGGAGGCGTACGAGCACTTCAAGTCATCTGGAGATAAACCAGAAGCTATTTTCGCAAGCAATGATGCACTGGGGGTAGGCTTTATGCAGCGTGCAACCAGGGATGGTTTCACCATACCTAAAGATGTAGCTATAGCAAGCTACGACGATTTACCAATTTGTACATACCACCATCCAACCATCACTTCGGTACATACTGATTTTGAATCCCTCGGAAAAAATATAATTGAAATGCTGGATGAGCGCCTTCAGAATGGGAACAGTGCACCGCATACCGGTTACACAAAACTTGTGCCTGTATCACTGAATGTCCGGGAAAGTTCAACTGAGCTTACCAAATAAATCAGGAATTAACGTTCGTATATTTTAATTCAGACATTTTACAATCATGCAAATAGAACCGGATCAAGAAACTATTCAGAATTACCCCTATAAAGATCCAAAACTGCCTATCCCACAAAGGGTTGATGATCTGCTGAATAGGATGACCCTTTATGAGAAAATTGGGCAGATGACTCAGCTTGATATCACGCTGATCAATATGACCGGGAACCAACAGGATGTAGTCCTTAACCCGGACAAAGCACGCGATTTGATCCTCAACCATCACATAGGATCTTTCCTGAACGGAGAGGCAGTTCAGCCCCGCGTTTGGTATACATATATGGCTGAATTAACAAGAATAGCGGTTGAGGAAACACGCCTCGGTATTCCTATTATTTATGGCATAGATCATATTCACGGTGCTTCTTACCTTGAAGGAGCAACAATATTTCCTCATAGTATAAATATCGGTGCTACATTCAATCCAGCGAACGCTTTTAATGCGGGGCGGGTAACGGCTCTTGAATCGGCTCACCTTGGCCATCATTGGATTTTTGCTCCCATTCTCGACCTGGCCGTTAACCCGCTTTGGGCGCGCTTCTGGGAAACGTATGGAGAGGACCCCCATACAACTTCGATGATGGGCAGTGCATTTACAAAAGGGTTACAAAATAATGAAGAAACCACGCCTCACAGGCAGGCAGCAACCGCTAAACACTTTCTTGGCTACTCTGATCCCCGTTCCGGATGGGACAGAACACCGGTACATCTCTCCATGCAGCAGATACATGAATTTCATCGCCCTGCATTCCAGAAAGCGATTGATGCCGGGTTAAAAACCGTCATGACAAACAGCGGTGAAATTAACGGCGTACCGGTGGTAGCATCACATGATATTCTCACGAAATTACTTCGTGATCAGATGGGATTTGAAGGGGTAGTCGTTACAGACTGGGATGACATCGGGAAACTTACAGACTTTCACCACACGTCTGAAAACTACAAAGAAGCCGTTTATGCTGCGGTGATGGCCGGAGTTGACATGAGTATGACACCCGAACATCTCGATTTTAACAGCTCTATGCTGGAACTTGCTAATGAAAACCGGATTACAGAAAAGCGAATTGACCTGTCTGTTCGGAGAATTTTGAGGCTGAAGTTTGAGCTGGGTCTGTTTGAAAACCCTTATCCAAGTAACGATTTTTTCCAACAAATTGGGAAAGCAGAAAACCGGCAAAAAGCACTTGATGCAGCAAGAGAGTCGATCGTACTGCTTAAAAATGAGAATAACCTGTTGCCGGCTGAAAAGCCCAGCCGTATTGGCGTACTTGGCATTTCGGCAGACAGTAAGCGAAACCTCAGCGGAGGCTGGACGTTAACCTGGCAGGGTGCCAAAGAGTCTCAGCATCCTGATGACGTCCATACAATTTATAGTGCTTTGCAGCAGGAGTATTCTACCGCGGATGTTCTGCTGTTTGATCAGGATGACATCCCCTGCCCCATAAACTCACCTGATAGTGACATTTCTACTTTTTTGGAAAAGATCGATACTTTGGATCTTTTGGTATATACAGCCGGAGAAGAGCCCTATTGCGAATTCGTAGGGAATATTAATGATCTCAACCTGCCCCAAAAACAGTTAGATGAACTTAAACTACTGTCACGATCAAAGACCCCGGTCGTCCTGGTACTGGTGCAGGGACGTCCGCGATTGATTACTGAAGTAGTAGAACAAGTTCATGCTATTATACACGCCGGCCTTCCGGGCTATCAGGGAGCAAAAGCTCTTTCAGATGTAATAAGCGGCACTGTAAATCCAAACGGAAAACTTCCCTTTTCTTACCCAAAATTTCCAAATCATTATCTTCCCTATAACCACAAGAAAAGCAATCTCTACTCTTTTGATCCTGACGAAGCTAACAAAATTGTGCAACAGCTTGATAATCCCTCACTTTATCCGTTTGGATATGGGCTGAGTTATACTACGTTTAAATACTCGGATTTGAGACTTAGCTCAGAATCGATGATTAAAAACGGCAGCATCAAAGCCACCGTTACCCATACCAATAACGGTGAGAGATAGGGAACCGACTCGGAACTCTGGTACCCATAAACTCATAAGG
>CAZKIZ010000292.1:0-4646 GCA_964552935.1 uncultured Rhodohalobacter sp.
AATTGATTCATCGGGGTTTGGAATGACAAGCTGACGGCTCACATCATATTTATACCCAAGGCCGTTACAGGTTTTACAGGCACCATAGGGTGAATTGAAAGAAAAAAGATTTGGGGCAGGATCTTCATATGAGAGGCCGCTTTCCGGATCATACAGGTTCTTTGAGAATACCCTGTCCGTAATTTCTCCGTCTTTCTGGACACCCAAAACAAGATTGCCGTCCGCCATTTCAAGCGCCAAATGCACGCTTTCTGAAATACGTTTTTCACTATTGGGTCCAATGACGAACCGGTCAACTACCACTTCAATATTGTGAGTTTTATAGCGGTCGAGCTTAATTTCGCCTTCAAGATCAATCAGTTCGCCATCGACGCGAGCTTTCACAAAGCCTTGTTTCTGCATCTGTTCAAACAGCTCCCTGTAGTGCCCTTTTCGTCCGCGAACAACCGGGGCCAGGCAGTATGCTTTAGTGCCGGCTTCAATATCCATTATGTTGGCAACGATCTGGTCTGATGTCTGCTTCTCCATTTTATTCCCCGACTTATAGGAATAGGGGATGGCGACCCTGGCGTAGAGCAGTCGCAAGAAGTCGTAAATTTCGGTAACCGTTCCAACTGTAGAGCGGGGATTACGGTTGGTCGTTTTCTGATCGATAGATATGACCGGTGACAAGCCATCAATGAAATCCACTTCAGGCCGCTCCATCATTCCCATAAATTGGCGCGCATAGGCTGAAAGTGATTCCAGGAATCGACGCTGACCCTCCGCATAGATGGTGTCGAAAGCGAGTGAAGATTTGCCCGACCCGGAAAGACCGGTAAATACAACAAGTTTCTCTCTGGGAATGTCTATATCTATATTTTTTAGATTGTGCTCCCGGGCACCGCGGATGATAATGTTATTCTGCAAAGTATGGGGGTATTGAGTTTTGTAAAACCTTTCAATATACGAAGATTGTAACGCAAACTCATGGCCGGAGAGTTCAGTAATTTATAGTTGAAGGAGAATAAACTGCAGAACAGATTTATGTTGATGGTGATACAGAGCCGGGGATTAATAAGAAAGTTGAGAGGAATCATACTTCTTTGATATCATATTCATATATTTAAGGCTATTTAAAATCACAGATCACTCTCTATATATGAGCACGAAGCCAAAAATGTCAAATCCCATAACGTCATCACGTTCAACAGCTGGAATGGAATGGCACCCGCTTTCTTGGAATGAAAAACCGATCAAGCAGCTGCCGGCTTATCCAAGCACCGACGATCTTCAGCAGAAGTATCGTGAGCTGCAGGATCTGCCTCCGCTTATCACCTCCTGGGAAATTGAAGCGCTGAAAGAGAAACTTGCAGACGTTTCCAACGGGAAAGGGTTTCTGTTGCAGGGCGGCGACTGTGCTGAGACATTTGCAGGGTGCAAGTCCCCGAAAATTGTCAATCTTCTGAAAGTCCTTCTCCAGATGAGTTTTATTCTTGTGCATGAGATGGGGACTCCGATTGTGCGGGTTGGCCGCATTGCCGGTCAGTTTGCCAAGCCACGATCAAAGGATTTTGAAGTGATTGACGGGGTTGAGATGCTGAACTACAGGGGAGACCTGATAAACAGCTTCGAGCCCAATGCCGAGGCGCGCAGACCGGATCCGGGCAGAATGATTGAGGCGTACAACAAATCAGCGCTCACGCTCAATTTTTTACGTGCGCTTACTGATGAGGGATTTGCCGATCTTCAGCATCCGGAGCAGTGGGAGCTCGATTTTATGAAGAACAACGAGTACTATAAAGATTACGAAGCGATGGTCAACTCCATCCATAAAGCGATTCATTTTATGGAGACCATCACTCCAAACGTCTTTACCACGCTACACAAGATTGATCTCTATACATCGCATGAAGCTCTGAATCTGTATTACGATTCAGCACAAACCCGTAAGGTGCCCCGCAAACAGGGATGGTTCAACCTGAGCGGCCACATGGTCTGGCTCGGAAATCGAACCAAACAGCTCGACGGTGCACACGTTGAGTACCTGAAAGGAATTGAGAATCCAATCGGTATTAAAGTGGGGCCGCCGTTTGATCTGGATGAGACACTGAAGCTGATTGAAACCATCAACCCGACACACGAGGCGGGTAAGATTGTGTTGATTACACGTATGGGAGTGGATGAAGTAGAAAAAATCATGCCCGATTTCATCAAAGCGATTAAGAAAGAGGGACATCCTGTGGTATGGAGCTGTGATCCGATGCACGGAAATACGTTTTCTACAGGGAACAGTATAAAGACCAGAAGTTTCGATGATATTCTCAAAGAGATCAGGACTACATTTGCAGTTCACCGTGCTGAAGGAAGTTATCTTGGCGGAGTTCACCTTGAGCTAACCGGCGATAACGTAACGGAATGTGTGGGTGGTGCAAACGGGCTGAATGAAGATAGCCTCGATCTGAATTACGAAACCTACTGTGATCCCCGTCTGAACTACGAGCAGAGTCTTGAAATGGCGTTTCTTGTAGCAAAAGAGTGGAATAAGAGCTACGGAAAGTAGAAGTTTTTGGTTCAGAATTGTGTTAAACAATGAGATGTAAGCTTTTCTTACATCTCATTTTTTTTGTGAATGATTTAGCTTCTAAATGTCACAAAGCGCAACCGCTTCTCTTAAGCCCTCCATAGGGTCGCGGGTGGGGATAAATTCCTGTCCCACATAGCCTTCGTAGCCAATATCAAGCAGCGCCTGCATAATTGCCGGGTAATTGAGCTCCTGGTTGTCATCCAGTTCCGCCCTGTTGGGAACTCCGGCTGTGTGAATGTGGCCGATCAGATCTGTGCCGTATTCGTGAATTCTGGCGATGATATCACCATTCATAATCTGCACGTGGTAGATATCGAACAGAAGTTTCACGTTGGGTGAGCCCACTTCCCGAATAATATCAGCGCAGTAATCAATATCGTCGCCCTGGTAGCCCGGATGCCCCCTGTTATCGTCATTTTCCACTCTTGAGTTTAGATGTTCCACGCAAACGGTCACGTTATGCTGTTCTGCAAGCGGCGCAAGCTCTTTGAGCCCATCCGCAGTCAACCGTGCGCCTTCATCCGGAGGAATGATGCCTGCATCGGGGTTGTCCAGATCGCGATACTCGAATCCGGTAAATGCGATTACGTTCGGAACGCCGGCCTCACCGCACGCTTCAATTCGTTCTTTCGTACGGGCCAGAACTTCATCTCTGTAGCGCGGATTGTTCAGGCCTTTCTCAAAAGGGGGATCGGGCATACCGTTTGTAGCCATGCCGCACTGCAGGCCGTACTCTTTCATGGTTGGCCATTCGTCCGGACCAACCAGTTCAATACCGTGCATTCCAAGATCAACAGCGGCCTGGCAGAGCTGATCTAAGCTCCAGTTATCGCCAAAAGCCATAAAGGGCCAGGAGACTAAAATTTGCTTGATTCTATCGTTCTGAACGGCTTTTGCCCCCTTTTTATGATCTGCAGCAAATAACTTTCCGGGTAATGATAAACCAGCCGCGAAGGAAGCCGAAAGTGCGGCTGTACTTTTAATCATATCACGGCGGGAGATGAGTTTGTTCGGTTTGGGCATGGCAGTCTATAATTGATTTAGAACGTTTTTTTGATCGAATAAATGGACGACGAATTTTTGAATTGCTCAATGTGATACTATCAAAAAAAATAATGGATAACAAAAGATGACACAGGTTCTGATCTTGTGTAAAGCACTGAATCGGTTCTGCTTATTGGAATTAACCTGCATTAAATGACTGTCTGAATGAACAAGTACATATAATGATGTAATGGCTGCCGCATAAAGCGAAGGCAGAAGACAGTCGATTGCCATTTTTACAGATCATAACAGACACTCCGTCTACAACATAATGACAAGCTGGTCATTTCGTTATAAGAACTGTAACTCTAACATATCAGTGCACAAATACTGTCAGAACCTGTCATGAATTTTGGGTTGGCATACTGATTGCATTTTTAAGTAATGAAATCAATTAACAATTAATGGAGGATCCATTATGACACTGATAAAGTATAGCCGACCCAACAGAAATATCGCAGGCAAACATTTTTCTGATATTATGGATGAATTTTTTAATGAAGCTGTTGCCAGCAGATCTTCAACGTTCACGCCCAGCATTAACATCTCTGAAACTGATGAACAGTTAAATATTGAGGTGGAGATTCCGGGTATGAAAAAGGAAGATATCAACATTAATATTGAAAACAACTCGCTCACAATCAGCGGCGAGAGAAAGCAGGAGACGGAAAAGGAAGGACGCAGATTTCACAGAGTTGAAACAAGCTATGGTGCGTTCAATCGTTCTTTCCAACTACCTGATCATATTGATGAAGAGAGCATAGAGGCTGAGTATAAAGATGGCGTTCTTCATATCAGTATGGGGAAACGCGAAGAGAAACTTAAAAAACAGATAGCGATTAAATAGTGTTCTCTAACGAGAGCAGGTTAGTTAGTTGCCGGGGTCGTATTGATCTATGGCTCCGGCCTTTTTTTATACTAAAGTGAAAAATGGAACTGTTTTTCACTTGTTGCATATAAAATGCTAAGCGCATTTAACCTGCATATTCACAAATATTAGTTGATTTGTTTTATCACTTTGTCCATTAGTACGTTT
>CAZKIZ010000293.1:0-4632 GCA_964552935.1 uncultured Rhodohalobacter sp.
AAAAACCGATCTTGAGTTCAATGACAACAGTCTGATCAACGCCCTATACAAAGACGGCAGCATAGATCCGAAAAAGCTGGAGTCCTCAGAGCCGGTCAGCAACCATTTCTATATTCTGAAAAATCACTCAAGCTCCGCACTGGGGCACTACAACTCCGATTCAGAGAGAGTTGAGCTGGTGAACCGCGTGAATGCGTACGGAATCTCTCCCCGCAATGCGGAGCAGACGTTTGCCCTGCATGCGATTATGAATCCTAAAATTCAGCTGGTGTCGGTGACCGGCGCAGCAGGAACCGGGAAAACACTGCTCGCCCTGGCCGGAGCACTGGAGCAGCGCAGTCTCTATCGGCAGATCTTCCTGGCCCGGCCCATTGTGCCGCTGAGTAATCGCGATATCGGGTTTCTCCCCGGCGATGCGCAATCCAAGATCGATCCCTACATGCAGCCGCTTTGGGACAATCTGAACATCATCAAAAACCAATACAAGGAGTCGAGCAAAGCGTACCAGAAGCTTGACGAGATGGTCCAGACCGACAAGCTCTCAATTGTGCCGCTGGCGTATATCCGCGGGCGAAGTCTGAGTAACGTGATTTTCATAGTGGATGAAGCGCAAAACCTGACCCCGCACGAGATCAAGACGATCATCACACGTGCCGGCGAGAATACCAAGATTATCTTCACGGGCGATATCTTCCAGATCGACACGCCTTACCTGGATGCCCAGAGCAACGGGTTATCCTACCTGGTCGACCGGCTGAACAACAATAAGATCTACGCCCACATCAACCTCGAGAAAGGGGAGAGATCGGAGCTGGCGAATCTGGCGAGTAAGTTTTTATAAACCCTCGCCTGCATGCTGTTTTCGCGGGCTGACGAGTGGATTCGGGTTGGAAACCAGGCCTCGTCTGTAATCTGCTTATGAAGGTATTCGGCTACTGAGCCACTTTTGAAAGAAAAAGAATTTGGTTTTTCATGGACTCTCTGGAATTGTTGCGGAGTAGTACTAATAATCTTCGAAGTGTTTCGCTTATCGGAAGTTGCTTCGATACGATTATGCCCCAATGATTCATTTCCTCTTGAACAAACCTGTTGTGAAGTAAAACAAAGTCCTTGACGTTAAAGCTCATTAAACAGCGTTCATGCTGACATGCATATTGAAGTTGCTCTCGGTCAGATCTGCCTTTCCCCTCAACTTCCTGAACGTGCACAACATCAAAACCCCTTTTGCTGAGTATAGAACTCAATGTTGAGTGGACATCTTCATCAAGGAGAAGTTTGATTTCGCCCACAATATCAAATTTCTTTGTTCGGATGCTGAACTACATTTTGGCTCCATTTCATTTCGTCAGAGCAATCGTCTAGTTCAGCGTCAATCTCTTTTTGATGGTCAAAATAGTAAGCGAGAGCTGAATGAACCTGGGAAGGTGACAGATGTGGAAGTGTTGTAAGTATTTCATCTACTTTCATTCCCATCTGATAATAACCTGCAATCGTACGAACAGTGATTCTGGTACCCGAAATAACAGGCGAACCTTGGGCTATATCCGGATTGGAAGTGATATAAGGATATTGAAGTTTTTTTGCAGGTGAAGTCATTCCTTTATCAACCTTAATAAGAATTTATGCTGTAAATCAGATTACAGAAATTATATCTTCTATTCAAATTTGGCCTTAGCCCGGGTTTTTCGCAGAGTATCGCAGAAATTATTAAGAACTCATGTTTATTCATCCGGCGTCCAGGTAACCACGCCTACCATGCTGTCTGCGGTTCCGTAGTAGAGATACCAGGTATCTCCGAAATAGACCAGCCCTTCAATAAACGTAGTGCCGTCTTCGTACTGTCCGGATTTTTCGAAGTCCAGTTCCGGCTGGATGAATGGCTCATCGGAACGATCCAACAGTTTCCAGGGCTCATTTGCGTGATACAACGCCTGACCGCCGGTATATACGCGGTTGCCCAGATCCGGAACGCCGATGTTCTGAGAGTTGCCGGCGTTGTAAAGCACCACGATGCCATCCTCTGTAAGCACGGGTGGCGGCCCGGCTTCCACCAGCCACGAATCGAAATATCCCGGCCGCGGACTTAATACCGGCGCAAGATCTCCCTGGTAATTCTCCACCGGCTCCCAGTTAATCAGGTCCTCTGAGCTGGCCAGCCATACATGGGGAACACCGTAGTACATCCAGTACCGGCCATTGATCTGTGCAGCCACCAGTTTATCATCTTTAAACTCCGTTACAATTGCTCCGGCCTTGGTTTCCATGTTGTGGTACTTCCCATCTTTCCACTCCCTGAAAATGGGGCCATGCTTTTCCCAGTTTCTCAGGTCCGTTGAAGTAGCCGTTGCAAGCCGGGGATATTCCCGATTCCACTGCGTGTAGGTCATTACATACAAGCCATCTATGGTTTCCACAATTCGCGGGTCTTCCACTCCTCCGGTCCATTCAAATTCCTTTTGGCTATCATCATCGGGGTAAAAAATAGGAGTATCTTCCCTTACATACGTTTCGCCATCCTCAGAAACCGCGAGTCCCAGCCGGGAGGTGTGCCCGCCAATTTCTCTCTCGCCCAGTTTTTCTTCTGCGCGGTAGATCACCTTAATTTTTCCGTCCTTCACAATGGCCGCCGGATTGAAGGTTGCCATCGATTCCCAATGTACAGTCTCGCCGGTCATTGGGCAGTGGAACGTGGTTTCATCTGTCGGTTCAATGATTGGCTGCTGATTTTCCGCCCGTTCAAACGGGCCAAACATCCACGGTTTTTCCTGGGCCGATAGTTCTGCCTGATAAGTACCGAGTATCAGCAATAGTAACAATAATCCTGTTTTTCGAAGCATGTTTCCTCAGTTTAGTTACCCTTGATATAATTCATTATAATCATTTGATCGAATTAACCAAGACGGAAATTTTTTATTTGTTGACCTCTGGATAGGAATTAGTTCAACGTCTCCGGCTATTAATTAGGCAAATCTGATAGCTTTATTCTTTTGTAAGCACCTCTCTTTTTATCCTCAGGATGCGGTTCGATGCCTAAAATTGTTATTTCTTTTCGATTGGGGCCGTACGTCCAATAGAAACGCTGAGCTTGTTTCCCCTGGTCAAGATAGGATTGCCAGATCTTAATCCCATACTTTTTACTCAGGGGCTCAATTTCATGAGTTTGCAGGCTTGGGTGTTTAGGATCTGCACTTAAGAATTGAATCGATTTAGCAAACCTCTTGAAAATTATTTCTTCATCAGAAGTGAGCTCACCGTTTTTCTTTCTCCTGACCAGATCATCCCAGAATTCTTTCATCTCCGGGACTCCCATTCGAATGTTAAACATAATGTTCTGAATTTAGTCCAGTAGTTTTTCCAACTCCTCCATATCAATAGGGTCTGAAACTTCTCCCTTTTTGAACTTTTCAATCGCTTTGTCCATCATATTCAGTGTTTTTGCTGAGATTTCGTCCGGATGAACCAATTCACGCGGGCTTAGCTCTATAGTACCATCTTCTTTTTCTGTTACGTGATAAAACTCAGCTTTCGCACCCCGAATGGTTATTCGCTTTTTTGAGTCTAACTTAGCGTTGTATTGTCTGACTGTTGTTTTCATATCTGTGATATTTCACATAAACGCTCTTGTATAGCATGGGATTGTAGGAATACCCACCAATAAAGTACTCAAATAACGCAATATCCTCAACTTGAATTGATACGTTGTTCAACATCAAAACCCAATCAACGTCATCGCGGACCCCGATCCGCGATCTCCTATCTATGCACGGCAATGCTTTATCCATTGATCAAATACCATTTCACAAGCCAGAATGGGAGATACCGTATCTGAGTACGGCATGACGCTTAGCCGGACTTGTATACCATTGTATAAGTTTCAGCAAAAGTTTTCGATATTATCATAAATCAAAAAATATAAACATGAGAATCGGATGATCACATCAAACTTCCCTTTGATATCTATTTTATCGCTTACAATTTTAGCACTGATGTTCCCATTTCAAACGTCAGCCCAGTCCGATTTTAAAGATCTGTTTGAAGCGAAAGAGTTTTACTCGGGTGAGGATGATAAATTGCCGTACCGCATGCTGCTTCCGGAAGAGTTTGAGGATGGAGAAAGCTATCCGCTTGTTCTTTTCCTGCACGGCATGGGGGAGCGCGGGGATGACAACGAAGCTCAGCTCACCTGGGGTGTGGAGGCGTTTGCAAAGGCAGATTTTCGCCGGGAGCACCCTGCCATTGTGATTGCACCGCAGGCTCCTGATGACGATTACTGGGCCAATCTTGACTGGAGGAATGAAGGACCAGGCCTGATGGAAGAGCCCACAAAACCTCTTCAAATGGCCTACGAGCTGGTTCTTCAGATTACGGATGAAATGCCGGTTGATAAAGATCGAATCTACATCACCGGACTATCCATGGGAGGATTTGGAACGTGGGATCTGATCACCCGCTACCCGGATACGTTTGCAGCCGCTATGCCGGTTTGTGGCGGCGGGGATCCATCCAAAGCACATCTGCTGGCAGATCTGCCGATCTGGACGTTTCACGGGGCTCAGGATCAAGTCGTGCCGGTGGATTTGTCGCGAGATATGGTGCAGGCGATTCGGGACGCTGGCGGAACGCCGGGCTACA
>CAZKIZ010000294.1:0-4632 GCA_964552935.1 uncultured Rhodohalobacter sp.
CGCGAGCAACTACCGTTTTCCAACCGATTTGTTTTCATACAATAACATTGGTATTGGTAATGCACTCTCAGATGGAGAGGCAGGCATGGGTAGCTACAAAAATGATTATCGCCTGATCGGTTTTTTCAGCCGTGTAAATTATATTTTTGACAGGCGATACCTTTTTATGGCGAGTGTGCGATATGAAGGAAACTCCCGCTTTGGTGATAACCATAAATGGGGAATGTTTCCGGCAGTGTCTGCAGGGTGGAGAATCAGCGAAGAGAGCTTCATGGACAGCTTTGATTTTCTGAATGATCTGAAAGTCCGTGCCGGTTTTGGTATTACAGGTGTGGCTCCTGGTCAATCCTACCTATCACTTACAAGCTATTCCTACGGCGGACGTATGCTTGTTGATGGCAACTGGGTTCAGGGTATCTCACCCGCAAGGAATCCGAATCCGGACCTTAGGTGGGAACAAAAAGAAGAGATCAATGTGGGTGTCGATTTTACCATGTTTAATGATCGCCTGTCCGGTACATACGATATCTACCAGCGGGATACCAAAGATATGCTCTGGAACTACTCCGTGCCGGTACCACCCTACCTGTTTGGAAGTATTCTTGCCAATGTAGGGCACATAAGAAACTACGGTATGGAAGCCTCTCTGAAATATACCGCTGCACAGACCGAAAATTTCCTCTGGAATACCAGTGTGAACTACTCAACGAATTCTAACCGACTGGTAAGCCTTTCCGATGATCTTTTTGAGACATCAGACGATTTCTTCTACGCCGGATACACTGGCGAACCAATACAGCAAAGTACACACCGGGTAGATATTGGCGGACCAATCGGTAACTTTTACGGATGGGATTCAGTGGACATTACTCCGGAAGGGGAGTGGATTATCCAAAATGCAGAAGGTGAGCTGATGCCAATCAGTGATGCAGGTCTTGGGGACAGAACGGTACTCGGAAACGGTATACCCGATCACTTTCTGTCGTGGAATAATAATTTCAGATACCAGAATTTTGATCTGAATGTGACCATGCGAGGTGCGTTCGGCCACCAGATTCTAAACTTTCAGCGCCTGTATTACGAGAATCCAAGGGTTATTCAGTATAACATGCTTAATACTGCTTTTGATGAAGTATTTGGTAAAGCTCAACTCAATCAGGATCTCGCCTATGTAAGTTACTACATCGAAGATGGCGACTACTGGAAGCTCGATAACGTAACACTGGGCTATACCATTGATCTTACCCGGTTTGCAATCAATAATGCAAGGGTATACGTTTCCGGTCGAAATCTCTATACGCTCACCGGATACAAAGGAATGGATCCTGAAGTCAGTTTTTCTGGCACAGATCCCGGTTCCGACCAAAGGGATAAATTCCCAACGACCCGAACATTTACACTCGGTGTAAATCTTACGTTTTAAAAGAAACTTCTAAATAAAGCACATTATGTTTAAAGTAAAACAGATTGTTACGTTTGTCGTGCTCGGGTCGCTGATTATGCTGGCCTCCTGCACGGATTTATCGGAAAATGTGTACGATCAGATCACGGAGGAGAATTTTAATCCTACCGGTGACGAGATCGGATCACTTGTGGCACCGGCCTATTCGGTGCTTCGGGGGATGAAACTCGGCTGGTACTCCTATTTTGACCTTCAGGAAGAATCATCCGATATCATGGTTACTCCTGTGCGGCCCAACGGCTGGTATGATGGCGGGGTTTATATCCGTCTTCACCGCCACAATTGGGATCGATTTCAGGGACAGCCAAACAGTTTATACGGCAATGCCTTTAACGGCATCAACTCGGCAAACCGTGTGATCTTTCAGCTCGAATCAGGAGCCGTTGTTATGGATTCCGGATCAGAGCAGGTTCTCTCGGAACTTCGCGGGGTTCGTGCCTACTACTACTGGCTGCTTCTCGATAATCACGGAAACGTGCCGATTGTAACCGACTTTGCCGATGATTCTCTTCCAGAGCAAAGTTCAAGGCAGGAAGTTTATAATTTCATTCTAAGCGAATTAGATGAGATAATGCCTAACCTTAGTACGGAAACAGGAAATGCAACCTATGGCCGCTTTAACTACTGGGCAGCACAAGCGCTGCTGACCCGTATTTATCTGAATGCTGAAGTTTATACCGGCACCCCTCAGTGGGAAGAGGTCATTGATCGTGCGGATGAAATCATTGATAGTGGACTATTTGCACTGGAACCTACCTATAAGAATAACTTTTCACTGACGAACGACAACTCAGGTGAAGCGATTTGGGCTGTACCATATGATGAGACCCTTGGAACAGGGAACCAGTATCACATGAAAAGTTTACCGCCCATTATGCAGCGTATTTGGGGAATGCAGGCGCAACCATGGGGCGGTAACGCAGCCCTTCCACAGTTCATCGATACCTATGATGAAGATGACGGCCGGCTGGATGATACCTGGCTGACAGGGTCCTATGATGATCCGGATACGGGTGAAGAGCTCGTTAGTTTCCAGAACTACCTGGAGACGACCGAATCAGGCGTGCCACAGCCGTTTGACTGGGGATATTCTCCGGCAAAATATGAAATTCCTGTCCCAGGAGCCCAGGTAAATATCTCTACCGATTATCCTGTATTCCGTTATGCTGAAACGCTTATGTCGAAAGCTGAAGCACTACTCCGTTTGGGAAATGGTGGTGAAGCAGCAAACTATGTGAACCTGGTACGTGAGCGAAACTTCGATCCGTTCTCTGAAGATAAAAGGGTTAGCGCAGCTGACCTTGAAGGCGGAAGTTCCTATCCCTACGGCTTTGTAGAAGATGGTGAAGTTGTGGATTTTGAAGGTGGTGATGATATTGTTTATGGCGGAATGTTAGATGAGCTCGGTTATGAGTTTGCGGCTGAAGGCCACCGACGTATGCAGCTTATACGCTTCGAGACAACTTCCGGCGAACCGGTATTTACAGCAAAAAGCTGGTTCAAACGACGGGCCACCAACAGCCCGCACCTGACCATCTTCCCGCTGAGTGACGGTGTACTAAATACTAACACCAACCTGAGTCAGAACCCGGGATATGACTAAAATTTCCCTCAATTAATTTATTTGTAACCTCAAAAGCGGTGCATGGAAACATGTGCCGCTTTTTTTGATGGGTGTATGGTCAGGAACATTTACCAACGATCAGATATGATATTTATAAAGTAAACCAACATGTTTCGATTTTCGAAGCCTTTAGGGATTATCAATTGTGCATAATTCAAAACCTTCAGAAATTCCATATCCGATAGGGTAAAAACCGTATGACAATATTTAAATACTTGTAATGGATTTGTGCTGCATTCCAACCGAAAACCGCCCGGATGGGGTGGTATGTTTGAATAAATGCAGATTGATTCACAAAATCTTTTCTAAGGCGAACCATCATTAAAGGGCGAACAAATATTTCGGTGGTTGTCTAATAAATTAGGTGACAAACTAACCCCGTTGATTATTATCTGTGAACCCCCATTGGAAATTGTTCCCTATCCCTCATTAATGAACCGGCCGATGAATCGGTTCGGTACATCAGCTTCGAACGAGGCGCATATCAACAGCCCGGGGTCGCAACACTGGGAAAATAGGTTGGTCACAAATACCAAAAACCACGAGTTGATAATCAATACAGAATCAATGAACCCACCGAGGGGTATCCGATGAATTTTGTACCACATCGTATCCGTAAATCTATTGATTCGTATTAATTCATTCTGATAACTTAATTAATCACGATTCTCATGAGAAATATTTCTACAATCATATTCATTATATACAGTCGAATCATAATCGGATGTTCAGATTCCAACCCGGCCGGGTTTAATGACAGCGATGAAAACGGCGGTAAAAATCCCGAAAATGGCTTGGAAATATATATACCGGATGAATTTTCGGATATGGATTTCAATGACAACTCCAGCACATGGAGTTTTGAAAGAAGCAGGGAGTCCGAACATTTTGTCGTTTTTTGGGAGGATGGGTATGGCGATGAAGACCCGGGTTCACAAAATGTTGACCCCATATACCGCGTGGATATTGATGATCTGCTTGAAAAAGCCGAACTCTATTATGATCAAAACATCCAAGACTTAAAATTTGCAGAAACCGGCACCGGTAATTCAAATCTTGACCAATATAAAATGATGATCTTCCTTCATCACCTGGAGGAGTGGCTTGCAACCGGGGCGGGCTATGATGATGTGATCGGCGCATTGTGGATTAGTCCCCATACAGCTCAGCCGGTTGGCCCGGTCATTGCCCATGAGATTGGGCATAGTTTTCAGTATCAGGTCTATAGCGATCTCGGTGGGGGAGCGGGATTTCGCTACGGTTTTGGTGGGAACGGTGGTAACGTATTCTGGGAACAAACCGCCAACTGGCAAGCATACTACGCCTACCCGGATGAAATATTCGGACACGATTTTAACGTCTATGTGGAAAATTATAATAAACACATTCATCACGAAGATTACAGGTACGCCAGCTATTTTATTCTCTATCACTGGACGGATAAACACGGGTTGGATATGGTTGCAAGAATTTGGCGTGAGGCACAAGAGCCGGAGGATCCCATTGAAGCATACATGCGCCTGACGGGAATAAACACCCAGGAATT
>CAZKIZ010000295.1:0-4605 GCA_964552935.1 uncultured Rhodohalobacter sp.
CCCTTTTTGGACTGATTTTAGTGGTATTTAACAAATTTAAGAATCGAACTCAGGCTCATAGATTTTTTGAAAGTTCAGTTAAGCACATAAACTCCATAAAAGAACAATGGAAAATAAAACAAGCAGCCTGATAAACGGTGAACTCAACAGCGGAGAGTACGGCAAATTTTATGCGGTTTATATTCAACAGAGCAGCGGGAGAGATCTTTTTGATCTATTCCGGGATGGTCGGGAGAACGTGAACCGGCTGATAGACGCGCTGGATGAGTCGTCTGCATCATACCGATACGCCCCGGATAAGTGGACGATCCGCGAGATTCTAGGTCATTTGACAGACACGGAAAGAATTATGGCGTATCGTGCGCTCGCAATTTCCCGCGGTGAGCAGATCGGCCTGCCGGGCTACGATCACAATCAGTACGTAGACGAGGCCAACTTTGAAGAACTAACGCTGCAGCAGTTCAGGACCGACTACAATCACGTCAGATCCTCAACCGAATCTCTTTTTCGGAGTTTTTCCGATGAGATGCTCCTCAGAAGCGGCACAGCCAGTGGGTCACCGTTTTCAGTGAGAGCCCTGGGATATATCATTGCGGGACACGAGCTGCACCATCTCAAAGTCCTCAAAGAACGGTATTTCGGTGGAATTGCCTTAAATTAAATTTGTCCCTCTTCCTATGGGGATCGCTTCGGGGCAAAATGGGACTTCGACAGTCTAACACGTTTCACGCCTGAACTCCCTCATTTGACTCTCTGGTTGTGTGTGTGGTGTTGAGTGAGTTGATGGTGGTAGAATACCTCTCCTCTTGGGAGGAGATAGACTCCAAAGCGACTGCCGCAGGCAGAGCAGCGACGAGTCAGAGGTGGGTTTACGTTATATGGAATGTAACAAAGTTTGCTGCAGCGGTATTAGATGTTTTTTTACTGGGATTAATAATTTAGAGCTTTTCACTTTTCACCTTTCACTTTTTCCTTGTATTCGAATCTATAGCGAAGTCGCCCCCTTTCACAGACAGATTATCAACATCAAGACACACGCAGTTTTTTACGTGCAAAGCGCAGGAGTTTTTGGGTGATCTTTTCAGCGTCGGCAATTTCGGGGATTGTGACGTTGTTCGTAGATTTCAACCACTGGTGAATGGCTTGAATGAACGATTCACCCAGTTCAGTAACTACGGGGACTCCCATTTTTTGCAGTGCCGCTGCGTTACAAAGCTGTTCGTACTGATTTTTGATCGGGATCACCATCAGCTTCTTGCCCAGGTAGATCGATTCTGCACAGGTTTCAAATCCGGCGCTGGTAACCACTCCGAACGATGATTCAAGACTCTTTAAAAACGGAAGATTGCCAACCGGATGAACCGTTACATTATGCTGCCTGTAAGAAGAGCTGCAGAGCGGGGAAAACAGCTCCCACTCTATTTGCGGGACCTGAGAGAAGATCGCCACAAGCGTCTCGTGATCAAAAGCGGGCAGGTAGACTGTAATATGTCCTCCCCGGGAAGGCGTGAGCTCGCGTATTTCAGACCGGATAATCGGCCCTTCAACAAATCGGTCGTATCGCAGAAAGTGAAATCCAACGGGGCGGTGGCAGGGGGCAAATCGTTTAAGGATCTGCTCGGCCATAACGGATCTTTGTGCCGGACGCGGTGTCCGGTCAGACAGGAACGCAGCCTGGTGGCTCAGGCCAATACAGGGCACGCCGCTTTTCATTGCTGCCCAGGAACTGATCGGCTCATAATCACTTATCACGAGATCGTACTTCTCAATTTCGAGTTGACGCACATCATTCAGAAACGATATCGGGTCGAGTTGAAGAGCGGTTTTCAGGTACGATACCCCGCCGTTTGAATCGTAGGTAAGGCTAATCCCTTTTTTGTAAGATATATCCAGTTCATGGAGCTTCATCTGGCAGTTTGTGCCGCTCAGGAGAACGTCAACGTCCGCCTTTTGAGAAAGCGGTGGTAAAATTTCGCGCGCCCGGCTGATATGTCCGTGACCAGTTCCCTGTATGCCGTAAAGAATATTCATCCGATCACCATTTTTGAGTTTTTGAATTTCTGCTTTAGCTTTTTTTCAACTCTGATATCGTTGGTAAACTCATCTTCTCTGTAGCGATACATGGTCCACTCGTCGCCCGAGTACTCCAGTGCGGTGAGATTTTCAATCCAGTCTCCCGAGTTCATGTAAATGACGGAGCCCTTCTCGTTCTCAAACCCACGAATTTTAGGCTGATGAATGTGGCCGCAGATCACGTAGTCGTACCCCTGGTCTATAGCGAGCTCAATGGCGGTGTTTTCGAAATTATCGATAAACTGAACCGCTTTTTTCACGCTGTCTTTAATCCGCTTGGAGAGAGATATTTTTCCGCGCCCCATTTTAATAGAAAACCAGTTGACCAGTTTGTTGATCATGATGAGCAGGTCGTACCCTTTCCCCCCGATTTTGGCAATCCATTTGGAGTGTTTCATAGATACATCGAAAATATCTCCGTGAAAGATCCATACTTTTTCCCCTTTCAGTTCAAGAACCAGTTTATCCCTGATGAACAGCGGCCCCAGCTGCAGGCTGGATACTTTCCGTAAAACCTCATCATGATTTCCGGTGAGGTAGTAGATGTCGGTACCGTTGGCCATTTTGGTGAGAAGCGTGCGAAGAACCATCATATGTGATTCCGGCCAGTAGTACTTTCTGAAATTCCAGACGTCGATAAAATCCCCGTTCAGGATAATCGTTTTCGGTTCTATGGAATTGAGATACTGGAGAAGTTCAAGCGCATGGCAGCCAACGGTTCCCAGGTGGATGTCGGAGAGAACAACGATGTCAACGGATCTTTTTTTCATATGCAGATGATATTATGTAGAGTGCATAACCAAGTACTGCATATAAATAGCTAAGGACTGTTACCCTGCTGTTGAGTTTCTGTTATCGTATAGTGAATTTTATGTTAAGAAATTAATTCTGTTTATCGTCTGAACAGGAATAAGTTATCAGTCTTTTTACGGTCTTTAGGCTTGTATTCAATTTTGATATTACAGAATTAATGGAAAGGGTAAATTTTGTCGATACAAAACAAGAGTATGTGGGAGAATAATTTAGCCAGACAAGATTGGAAAAATCACGTTGTTTCACTTATAATGTGCTCTACAAATAACACATTGGCTTTTCTGATTCTGTAATATGAAGCGATACCAATCATCTGCGTATAATTTACTACTGATTGAGGATAACCCTGGAGATGTGGTTTTAATCCGGGATTTTATAGGGAGCATTGACCCCGAAACTACATTGAACGTCTCGGGGACTTTCAAGAAAGCCGGGGAATTGCTGCTTGCTGATGCCGGATCGTTTGATCTCATACTCCTGGACCTGAAGCTGCCTGATAAAGAGGGCAAAGAGTTAATAAAAGGGGTGGTAGAGCTTTCCGGTGGAGTTCCGGTTGTGGTGTTAACGGGCTATTCCGATATGCAGTTCAGCATACAATCACTAAACCTGGGAGTATCGGATTATATTGTAAAGGACGAGCTGAGTGAAAATGTGCTCTGGAAAAGCATCCGCTATAGCATCGAGAGAAACAGGGCGTCAAAACAGCTGAAGGAGTCTGAACAAAGGTACCGGTATCTGTTCGAAAACAACCCAGCTTCCATCCTGATTTACAATCTCATCAGCAGGATGATTGTAGACCTGAACCAGGAGGCGGAGAAGAAATACGGCTACAGCAAAGAAGAGTTTAAAAATTTACGTATCGACGACATCTTTCACAGAGATTTAGACAATCTCTTTCCCGGCAGTGAAATAATCTTTGAAGAGGGAGCCGGACTAAAGCCGGACTTCGATATCCAGACTCATAAAAAAAGAGACGGAGAGCTTTTTTTTGCTGAATTGAACGGCCATTACATCCAGTATAATGGTGAAAAGTCTGTTCTGCTTCTGATAAATGACGTGACAGAAAAAATAGAGATGCAGGAACAGCTCCTTGAAAGTTCAATACAGGCAGAAGAAGCTGAACGGAATCGGATTGCATTGGAGCTTCACGATGGCATTGTGCAGCAGATGGTTGCCTGCGGGATGTTTATACAAAATTTAGCAAAAAAAGTAGAAGAGGATGAGGAGCTGAGCAGTGAAGTAGACAGACTCTATAATCTTCTGTCAAAAACCACCATACAGACCCGGGATATTTCACACAATCTTGAGTCCGCAGAGTTCGAAAACAGCTCACTTTCGGATCTTCTGCATAAGCTGATTCGGCAGCTGAGCAGTGCCGGCAGCATTCAGTTCGTTTTCAATAACCATTTGAGCTACGATTCAATTTTTAGTATCAGCCTTAAAACAAATACATATCGTTTGGTGCAGGAGTTGAGCAACAATATTCTTAAGCACTCTAACGCCAGCAAAGCAGTATTAACGATCGAAGAGATTGGTGAGGTTATTTTCCTTACGATCAAAGATGATGGTGAAGGGTTTGACTATATTGCATCAGAATCTAACGGATTGGGCCTCAGAAACGTAGAGAACCGAATTATACGGCTTGGAGGAAAAATAGAGTTCAGTAACGCAACAGATGGCGGCTTCCAGGTTGATATGGAAATTCCATCACGGTCTTAA
>CAZKIZ010000296.1:0-4576 GCA_964552935.1 uncultured Rhodohalobacter sp.
AAATCTATTTCGAGGTTTTTATACAAATCGTATCCTCATAGGAGTGTAAAAAAAAATGCTAATAACGGTATTGATTAATAAATGAGGAATCTATTCCCCACACAAATCAGCATAGAATCAGGATATTATCATATCCAAACAACAATGCCGAACCATATTTCCATTAAAGATTACCTTCCGTCATGAAAATATGCATTCTCGAAAGCGCCTATGAATCATCGGATTCACCCATGAAATCCCACGACCCGGCATCTTCACCCGAGTCATATTTTAAGGGACATGAAATCGAGCACCATTTTCTGCATAAAAAAACGGCTGTTCGCCGCGTGACGGAACTGGTCTCACAGAACTTTGATGTTTTCGTAAACCTTTGCGACGGCAGCTGGGATGAGGACCGGGCCGGCATTGAAGTGGTGCAGGCCCTGGAGCGGCTTAACGCACAATTTACCGGGGCCGGCAGCTCATTCTACGACCCAACCCGTGACCTGATGAAAATGGTGTGCCGGTATTACGGCGTGAAGGTTCCGGGCCATGTGATCATTACTGACACGGATGACCTCAACACCGAAACAAGCCAACTTCAATATCCGCTCATCGTAAAACATCCGAACAGCTACAGCAGTATCGGCCTTACAGCCTCCTCGCTGGTCGAAAATTATGAACAACTGCTTGAACAGTCCCGGATCATGATCGACCGGTTTGGGCAGGCCATGGTGGAAGAGTTTATCGAAGGACGCGAATTTTCAGTTCTTGTGGCTGAAAATTCCGAAGATCCGGATCATCCGGTAGCCTATGAACCCCTTGAGTTCCTGTTTCCGCCGGGAGAACGTTTCAAGCATTTTGATCTGAAATGGATACACTACGACGGCATGAAAACCAGGCCGGTTGAAGACAAATTACTTTCTGATCAGTTGATGAATGCCTCCAAAAACCTGTTTAAAGGATTAAACGGAACCGGTTATGGACGGTGCGATTTGCGCGTGAATGAAGATAACGAGGCCTATATGCTGGAGATCAATCCGAATTGCGGAATTTTCTATCCTCCCGAAGCTGAAGGCAGCGCCGATTTTATTCTTATGAACGACGAGCGCGGCCACGAACACTTTGTGGACCTCATTCTTAAATCAGCTATGAAACGCGTTTCCCAAAAACCATGGGAGCGGGCATTTCACCCTGAACACGGGTATCGGATTTTAGCTACAAAAGATATTTCGCATGATGACCTCATTTTTGAACATGAGGAACAAGAGCACCACCTGGTCAGCCGCTCACACGTGATGAACAGATGGAGTGAAGAAAAACAGAGGTGGTTCAGACAGTATGCGTGGCCGGTAAGCGACGAGATTTATGTGATGTGGAGTCCGGACCCCGATGAGTGGATTCCCATCAATCACTCCTGTGATCCCAACGCCTGGCTGACGGGATTGAATGTAACCGCCCGCAGATCGATCCGGGCAGGGGAGGAGATCACTCTTGACTATGCCACGTTCTGCAACGAAATCATGGAGCCTTTTTCCTGCAATTGTGGTGCAAATGACTGTCGCAGGCTGATAAAAGGAACCGATTACAGGTCAGGTTTTGTGAAGGAAAAATATGGGGAGCATGTTTCAGCCTATGTAAAGAATAAGATCGGTGAATCGTATAGTAATGGTCCGTTGTGATTGTAGTTTTACCAATCACTGCAACTGAACTCTTTCGGTATCTCTAACATAAATTCAGACTAGCTAAAAGCTGCGAATAAATATTACGATTCAGGATTTAATATGGAAATATTTATTATCCAATACCTTAAATGCCTATTGATGAGTTATATCATAGCGTTTACATTAGTGTAACTCTATCTATTAGTATGAAAAAACTACTTTTTTTTTGGAAAGAATTAGGGGCAACTTTCTGGTTTCTTCCTGTTTTAATTATAGGCTTATCTATTGTTCTGTCCTTTAGCTTAGTGTATTTAGATAGCTCAATCAATATATCGAGAGAAGGCTGGGTTCGCTTTTTTTTAGTAGAAAGCTCTGATTCAGCACGTAGTATTTTATCGACAATCTCCAGTGCAATGATGGGTGTGGCTGGAACTGTCTTTTCCATCACATTGGTGGTTTTGACACTTGCATCTTCACAATTCGGTCCGAGGCTGATCAAAAACTTCATGTATGTTCGGCTAAATCAAGTTGTGTTGGGTTTATACATTTCAACCTTTCTCTATTGCCTGCTTGTTCTTAATTCAATATCAGACAGTGATGGTTATACCTTTATACCTTCCATATCCATACTTGTGGCCATTATAGCTACCGTAGCAAACATTATTTTACTAATCATATTTATCCACCGAATTGCTATAAGCATACAGGCTGATAAAGTGATCTCTGATATTTCAGAATCTTTGTTTGATCAAGTAGAAAAACTTTTCCCTGAAAAAATGGGAGAGGAAAAAGAAAATGAAGAAGATGTTAAAGTTAGTGCTGCTTTTGCA
The DNA here is from genome assembly GCA_964552935.1 of uncultured Rhodohalobacter sp. Taxonomy (GTDB): domain Bacteria; phylum Bacteroidota; class Rhodothermia; order Balneolales; family Balneolaceae; genus SW132. The sequence continues at coordinate 2,474 of CAZKIZ010000296.1, forward strand.
GGATATCAAAATCAGACCTCTGTTAAATCGCCAAAAAGAGGCTATCTGCAGTATATAGATAATGAAGCCTTGATAGATAGCATAATCAAGCAAAATGGACTCCTTGAGTTGTACTACAGGCCTGGCAAACATTTGGTAAAAGGGGAGGAGATAGGAATGCTCTATTCAAATGGCAATTGCAAGGAAGGTGAACTTGAAAATATTTATGACCAATTAATAATTGGAAAAACGAAAACATCTCAACAAGATCTTGAATTCTCTATACAGCAGATGGTCGAAATAGCGGCACGTGCGCTCTCTACCGGGGTAAATGATCCATATACAGCAATAACATGTATTGATAATATTACGTCGATCTTGTGCTATTTAGCGCAAGCAAAATTCCCCTCAAAATATCGATATGATGATGAGGGACACCTCAGAATTATTGCCGATACATTAGACTTTGAAGGTATTTTAGACACCGCTTTCAACCAAATTCGGCAGTTTTCAAACAATAGTCCTGCTGTAGTTCTAAGGATGATGGAAGCTTTGATAACCATTCATGAATTTACAAGTAAAGAAAGCCACAAAGAAGCAGTAATCAGACATGCTAAGATGGTATTAAGTAGTGGCAAGCTAAACTTTGCAGAAAAGAATGACATTGATGACCTCTCTGAAAGAGCAGTGAAGATTTTACACATATGAATTGCCCCACGTTATCAATATAGAGAAATGAATTTTAAATACGATTTCAGCATTCTCTTTCTTGCTCTGATTATGTTATCAGCCTGCTCTGTCAGTAATGATAATAATGACGTTCAGACTGATACTCTTGAACCCTACCCCATTCATGTTGATGGCAATAACAGTGGCGCACCGCTTACGTATAAAGGACTGGGTTTGGTGCTGACGGATAACGGTACTCCTGCCATAAACAGCGAGAATGAAGTGATTGGAATGGTATGCATAGGGATGAGTAATGCCGCACAGGAGTGCAATAGATATATTCAGGCCATCACTACTGTTTTTGCTGATGAAGTAAGCTCCAATATAAAAGTTGTAAACTGCGCGCGCGGAAGTCACGCTATTGAGCGATGGAACGACCCTGAATATGACGATGCGTTATGGAACCGATGTACGGATCTGATTGCAAAAGCAGAACTATCGAAATCAGATATTCAGATTGTCCTGCATAAAGCGGCCAATCAGTTTACATTTGGGCCTAATCAGCAACCGCTGCCGTATTACCCGAATCCTGAAAGTGACTTTTTCACATTTAAGGAAAACCTTTCCATTTTTTCGGTGCGGGTAACAAACTTTTTTCCTGATTTACAGGCCGTATTTACAACCTCGCGCAGTTATGGTGGTTATACAGACCGCCCGGAACGAGGTGAACCGTTAAGCTATGAGGAAGGACATGCGCTGAATAAGTGGCTGCTCGAAAATCCATCCGTGAATGATGTCTGGTTCGGCTGGGGTCCGTATATCTGGGCTCCTGATTGCAGTACCGGAATCATCAACGGACTCGGATTCTGCTATGAACGAAGTGATTACTCACCTGATGCCGTACATCCATCCTCAACCGGCGAAGTAAAAGTAGCAAGAATGTGGCATCAGAAGCTATCTGAGTATGAATGGTATAGAAATTGAGTTTGAAATCTGAACTGTGTTAGTCTATTTCAAACATTTAATGGCAATCGAAAAATAAACCTAACGCTCTAAATAAGCCCATGTAAAATTGGGATGATGACCGTTAGCACGCACCATCTTCACCCAAAGCAGCGTCATGTGTTCCAGATGGAGTGATTGGGACAAATTGCCGGTATCCAGGGTTTCAAATCCTAAGTCGGAATTGAGCGAACTGACCAGTTTCTTGCTTTCACTATCGTTACCTGCGATAAGCATGACAGGCTTTACATCATAATCAGGGAAACCCGGATTCTCCAGATTTTCAAAGCCATAAATGGTGTATGATTTGACAACCCTCGCATCGTCCGCCCATTCCTGTACTTTTTCAGCTCCCGAAATTTTACTCTCCAGCCCGTGAGAAATGCCCGGCCCCACAGGATTCGTGCAATCCACCAGAATTTTCCCATTGAACTGCAGGGACTTCAGAATGTC
>CAZKIZ010000297.1:0-4566 GCA_964552935.1 uncultured Rhodohalobacter sp.
TAAATTTTGTTCAACATATTGTCTCACACTGCGCACCGAGCGAAGCGATTCCCACGCAGTGAAACTTAGCTGTGGGCTGCGTTGTCTCGAAAATGGTTTGCTCAACAGTCCGCCGGCTGGCGGACGTTTCCGCCACCATTTTTCAAACGTCTTGCCCACAACCACCCCGAATGCTTTCGGGGCTTGGTGAATTATGCAGGGTAGATACACACGTAGACTTTCTAAACTCCATTCAGAATTTTTCGCTCATCGCACCGGGTTTTATTCGAAACCTAATGAATATTCTGATATAGTTGTTATGCGGTAAAGCCACTGAAGCAGAAAATCGGATCTGCCCCAGATTAATGAATTGGAGCACACCGATTCAAGTACAGCTTTTCCCATAAAAGTTTTTAATAAACCGCCGCCCAGCCAGTTTTCACTTCTTCAACTACAGTCTCCAAAGTAATTTTCATAAGAGAAAATTAGCCCGTAAAGTTAGAACTATTTAACCGACCCGCCTCAGAATATCCTGAAATGCGGTTTTAGGAAATGTTTGAAACTCCTAACCTCCCGGCTGATTCCCATATGTTATTTTTGATGAGAAATAAATCCGTGCTTCGGGTGGCTTTAAAATAAAACTACAACATAAGGGAATAATACCATGACTAACTCAATACTACTGCGCCGGGTTCTGCCCCTGCTATTCGTCTTAACCGCTCTGTTTGCTGCTTGCGACTCAGCAAGTAATGTAGACGGGCTTGAAGAGTCACTGGAAACAGTGCCAAACTTAAATCTCATTGAAGGTGCCGAAAGCGTCGTAGCTACGGTAAATAAGGACAGGAACAGATCGAACTTTACACTTACACTCGACGGCATGAAGGAGAACTCTGGTGTGAAAGCGGGAGAGTATGCCGCATTTTGTGCGCTTTGGGACGTACCGATTAATTCAGACAACAACGCGTATGGTGAAGTTCGCCTCCACTCTATTGAAAACGAACCGTACTGGCAGGGAATCAACCATATTGTAAATAATATGGATCGCTATTATGAAGACAATGAAGAGCTCACCTGGGTGGAGGTACAGGTTGCCATGTGGTCGATTATGGATCACAAAAAGTTCGATATGAATGTTATTCCTGAAAATGAGCTTCCAACCTATATTCGTGGCGGCAATTTCAACAACGACCTCGTTGAGATGATCATTGAAGATGTAAATGGCGCTGAGAACTCCGGGCTGATGGATCCCGGTTGTTACACCGCAATTTATGCTGAGATTCCCGATGCCCAGGATCAGATTATTATTGTGCCTGGAAATTGTGCCAAAGAGAAAGGATTTGGTGTTCGCTTCAGAAACCTGAGTTCATCTGCCGATCAGCATGAAATCTATCTGGGTCCGGGAGATCTGGGATTACCATCTCCGCGGGTTGAAAAACACGCCACCTATGTACAAAACGGGTCCACAGAGATAGACTTTGCCTACAATCCTGGCCTCGACGAAATCAGCGCCAGCGTGGGCAACGATTATGCAATCTTTGAGAATATCAGCAGCAGCATGCCGGCCAACTGTTCAATTGATGATATAGACCGCGCCACCATCTGGGTTGCTGCCAGAGAAGCGGGTACAACCGTGACACTGTCAGGCGAGTATGCGGGCACCCCTTACTCATTTTCCGTAAATGCCGGCGGCACAAATCAGAAATTCTATACCTTGTTTAACATAGACATTGCGTCAGGATTTCATTTAATGGGAGATTTGGAGATCAGCGGCACATTTACAAGCAGTGAATTGAGTAAAGTTGAGGTTACGCTCGGCTGCCCAATTTGATTTAACCTGCTGCCATGATCATTTGACCTTAAAGGGAGCTTCGGCTCCCTTTTTTATTTGTACATATCTATCTCACAAGCTAAGAAATGCCAATACTGTAATCTCAGCGGAATTCCCATCGATTTTCCACATTCTTTATGAACATCCCCTCAATACCTTTTCTGAGGAGAATATGTGAGATCATAATTTTAATAATCTAAATTCGGCTCTGTAATATTTTGCCCTACATGAAAATCAGGCGAAAAACTATTCACAAATTCCAGATTATTGTTTTAATTAAAGTCAAAGGACGGGGTGACATGGTTCATCACCCGAAGGAGTTCACAGAATCCGATTGAAGCATGACATTCCGCTCTTAGATACATATTTGTTAATTAAAAGTGAGAGGGCAGAACCATGTTTTCAACAAAAAGAGCACCCAAATACGATTATCTGACTCACGAACGAATTAATGTGTTGTCTGATCACGGATACTGCGGATTTAAGATCAGCCAGATTAAAGAAGATCCCGATTCAGGTGAAGTTACAGTATGCACGAAGAACAACAACGGCAATACCTTAACTGTAAGAGGCCAGACGATTACGGATGCCTGCAAAAAAATGATCGATTCAATCGACATTCTGACGGACGACTACTGACTCATTACCATTCACCCTTCAATTGAACTGCCATGGCTACCATCGATCGAATGTTAATCCCTACTGACTTTTCAGACTCTGCTGAACGCGCATACTCGTTTGCGGGAAAACTTGCGCGGGAATACGGAGGCGTTATTGATCTGCTTCATGTAATTCCCAGCGTGATCTACCTGGATGAACAGCTGCGGAGTAAAACCGATATCCCCGACCTCGAAGAGGAGTACTATCCGCATCTTTTTAACGAGGCTGAAATGCAGCTCAAAAAGCTGATGAAGACGCATTTTGATTTTGAAAATCGAGGCGAAATTTATGTAAAAGTAGATAGAAAGCCATCAGAATTGATCAGCCGGCACGCTGAGGATGGAAACTATTCCATTATTATTATGATGGCGAAAGGGAAACATCAATCTGCAATGTTCAGAGGCAGTACCACCGAACAACTGGTGCGCCGTTCGAAAGTACCGGTTTTTACCATAACCGAGGATTCGGACATTAATGAAGTTCGCACAATAGTAGTACCGACAGACGGATCTTTACTTTCAATAGCCGCCATGCCTTCTGCTATAAAACTTGCCACTGCACTCGGAGCGTCCATCACCCTGCTCTATGTTAACGAGACGTACGGACTGATTTCTAACCATTTCTCTTCAAAAGCAAGCCATACCCGAAACCGGGAAATTGAAGAACATATAGCAGGACGGTTAAAAGAGTTTTCAAAAGAATCTTCAACCCTGAAATTTACGATGGCGGAAGATAAACGAAGATTCCCTCTGAACATCGTAACCGGTGTGAATGGGAAAAACAGGTCTGTGGAGGTACAAATCGATATTTTGACCGGTTTTTCAGCACATCATGAGATTACGGAGTATTCGAATAAACATGCGGACATTGTTATCATGACCACGCACGGACGCAGCGGGCTGGCCCACCTGGTGATGGGCTCCATAGCTGAAAAAGTGGCGCTGAATGTAGAGAAACCCATCCTGATGATACTCCCCTATACCAAACTGTTTAAGAAAAACCGGGTGGAGTCCTGAACAGATGAACAGCGAAATCAGACATATATTAGTGCCCGTGGATTTTTCGGGCTACTCAATCTCCTCATACCGCTTCGCACTGGAGCTGGCCGACAAATGTGGCGCAAAAATCACGCTTCTCCACGTTGTTGAACCGCCATATAACTTTGCTACAGCCGTTGAGGGTATGCTCAGCATGATGGAAAAGAATGCATTATCGCGCATGGAGCAAATGAAGGCGGAGATATCGGGCAGAAAATCCAATGGGGCTGATGCCGACATTGTAGTTAAACATGGCCGAACAGCCCGCGAAATTCTCCTTCAGTCCAAAGAGTTATCCGCAGATCTTATCATTATGGGAAACAAAGGACAAAGCGGACTGCAAAAAATGGTTTTGGGAAGTATCTCCTCGGCAATTGTAGAGGATTCAAACATCCCCGTATTTGTTCTGCCGGGTAAAGAGCCGGAGGTAATGTTCAACCTTACCAAAGTGGTTTTTGCAACGAATTTAAGAGAGCGCGATCCGGACAATCTGCTGTATGCTCATTCATTGAGCTCCTACTTTAATGCGGTCACGGAAATTGTACATGTAAAGACAGAAGATAATTTTGATTCAAAACTTCGCATCATCGGGTTCAGGCAGATGATCAAAGAGATGGAGCTTGTTCCGCAGCCGGAGTTTAAAATCATTGAACATGAACATATGCTGGCCGGCCTGGGAGGTTATCTGTCAGGTCTAACGGATACGATGGTGGTTCTCAACCGGTATAAGCGTTCAATGGTGCAGAAGCTGCTTGGTGAAAATCACACAGAAAAAGTGATCCGCTATTCTGACTTCCCCATACTTATTATACCATGATTTATCATTTTAAAAGGATTTAATTCTTTTTATTACGTACTTCATAGATATTATTCCTATTTTGGGGAGAGTTAGATTAAGTCAGGGAGTTAACAATCCCGAGACAGAGTGCTCGAGGTATCAACTTAGAATCTATAATTTTTTGTTCAAAAACGGAGTTTATTCTGGAGTGTCTCTCCGTCAGCTGACGGAGGGCTAAAGAATTAAACCACATAAAATTAACGAGTAGATCACCAGATATGCAG
>CAZKIZ010000298.1:0-4546 GCA_964552935.1 uncultured Rhodohalobacter sp.
GTTGCGAACTACTTGCTGATCTTGGCGTGGATGAGATGGTTGTGATTCCTTTTGACCGGGATTTTTCCTTGATGAGCTCAGAAACGTTTGTCAGAGACATTATCTGGGAGAAAATTGGGGTGAAAGCTTTTGTGATAGGATACGATCATCAGTTCGGTAAAGACAGACAGGGATCGATCGATACCGTTCGCAGGCTTGGCGATGAACTCGATTTTGAAGCGCACGTGGTTTCGCGCCAGGAAGTGGAAAATAAAACGGTAAGCAGCACCTCCATCCGAAAGGCTCTCCAGGATAAAGGAGATGTACAGCAGGCGGCTAAATTTCTGGGCCGATACTACCTGCTGAACGGTACTGTGGTGCATGGAGATAAGCGCGGAAAAAAGCTGGGCTATCCAACAGCAAATATACAGATTGATCAGAGCAAGAAAATTATTCCGAAGATCGGAGTGTATGCTGTATGGACTCGTGTTGATGGCGACTACCATCCTGCAATGATGAATATCGGCAGACGGCCTACGTTCAGTGGTGAAGAGCTGACTATGGAGACACACATTTTTTCATTTGATGAAGATATTTATGGAAAAGATGTGCAGATACAGTTTGTGGAACGCCTTCGGGATGAACAGCCGTTTGACGGTATTGAAGAGCTTAAAAAGCAGCTTGATAAGGATAAGATAGCTACAGAAAAGATTTTAAAATCAAAACGCCCAAACGTTGCAAAACAAACGAATTAAGCGTATTTTTAGAAGCTATACATAATAGAACAATTATAAATTCGAAATGAGCATAAGCAAAGAAAAAGTACAAGAAGTAATTACCGAATTTGGCGGGTCAGAAGAAAATTCAGGATCAACGGAAGCACAGATCGCCCTGTTGACTGCGCGAATATCACATCTTACGGAACACTTGAAAGATAACAAGCAGGATCACTCATCCCGTAGAGGTCTGCTTAAGATGGTTGGGCAGCGTAAGCGCATGCTTACCTACCTAAGAGATAATGATATTGAAAAGTATCGTGAGCTGATTCAAAAACTCGGCCTCCGAAAATAATCGACTTTTACACTGGCACGCAGTTTACTGTGTGCCTTTTTTTTTGAACATGGGTTTGGCTATTCTCTCACGTTCATATAACCTATCCACAGAATAGTTGTAAATAGAGAAAAGAACAGAATAATTATATATGAAGCCAATTAAAAGAAGTATAGAATTTGCACCCGGTAAAACATTAACTGTAGAAACCGGAAGGCTGGCCAAGCTTGCTGACGGTGCGGTTATGGTAACCATGGGTGAGACAATGGTGCTCTGCACGGTTGTCAGCGCTAAAGAACCAAAGCCCGGCCAGGGATTTTTCCCGATGGTGGTTGATTTAAGAGAAAGTTTTACTGCCGGAGGTAAATTTCCCGGTGGATTTATGAAAAGAGAAGGCCGCCCGTCTGACGGCGAAACACTTGCCAGCCGGTTGATCGACAGAAGTCTGCGTCCGCTCTATCCAAATGGTTATTTAAATGAAACTCAGTATATCTGCCAGGTGTATTCATCTGACGGACAGCATCAGCCCGATGTATTGGGTGCTTTTGGTGCTTCTGCTGCCACACACATTTCCGATATTCCGTTTGACGGGCCGATGTCTCAGGTTAAAGTTGGCCGCATTGATGGCGAGTTTGTCATCAACCCAACGATAGATGAGCTTGAAAAAAGCGACATCGATATGATTGTGGCCGGAACCGCCGACAGCGTTCTGATGATTGAAGGCGAAATGAAAGAGATCACGGAAGCTGAGATGCTCGAAGCGATCAAAGAAGGACATAAGGCGATTGCAAAACTTTGCCAGTTCCAGGAAGAACTCCGCGAAGAGTTTGGTGTTGAAAAACGAGAGTTTACTCCGGAGCCTGTTGATGAAGATCTGAAAACGAAAGTTGAAGAGCACGCCGCATCAAAACTGAAAGAGATCATCGCCACCGGACTCGGAAAAGAAGAGTTTAATGGTCAGGTTAGCGAACTGAAAAACGAAGTCACTGAAACGATTACGGCCGAGGAAGAGTATGAAGAAGCCGGCGGACTGATTTCCGACTTTTATGGTGACCTGGTAAAAAGAGAACTGCGTAATATGATCCTGGAGAATAAGCGTCGCATTGACGGACGTTCACCGGAAGATATTCGCGATATCTGGTCTGAAGTTGGCTACCTGCCAAGAGTTCACGGTTCAGCGATCTTCAGTCGTGGTGAAACACAGGCGCTGGTATCGGTTGCACTCGGAACCAAACGTGATGCACAGAGCGTAGACACTCTCTTTTATGAAGAGGACAAAACGTTTATGCTTCACTACAATTTCCCACCATACTGTGTGGGCGAAGCCGGATTTTTAAGAGGCCCGGGCCGACGCGAAATTGGCCACGGTCATCTTGCAGAGCGTGCGCTTAAAATGCTCATGCCTGAATGGGAAGAGTTTGGTTATGTTATCCGGGTTCGGTCCGACATCACAGAATCGAACGGTTCATCATCTATGGCCTCCGTTTGTGGCGGCTCTATGGCGATGATGGATGCCGGTGTGCCCCTTAAGAAACCGGTTGCAGGAATCGCAATGGGTATGATTGTGGGTGAAAACAACACTGTAGTTCTTTCTGATATCCAGGGCGAAGAAGATTTCATGGGCGACATGGACTTCAAAACAGCCGGAACAGCTGATGGTATTACAGCCACTCAGATGGATATGAAAGTGAAGGGAATTTCGTTTGAACTTCTCGAGGAGGCACTCCAGCAGGCACATGGCGGACGTATGCACATTCTTGAAGAGATGGCAAAAACCATTTCAGAGAAACGAGACACGATCTCACAATATGCACCGCAGTTTATCAACATGACGATTGACGGCGACAGCATTGGCGCGGTTATCGGGCCTGGCGGTAAAGTGATCCAAACTCTTCAGAAAGAGACAGATACTGAAATCTGGATCGAAGAAGATGAAGAGGGCAGAGGTCAAATTACGATTACAGCTGATTCACTCGATAAAGCGGAAGCTGCCAAAAAACGTATTCAGGCAGTTGCCGGCCATCTTGATGAAGGCGGTACCTACAAAGGAACCGTAAAAGCGATCAAAGAGTACGGCGCATTTGTGGAAATTGTGCCCGGAAAAGAAGGCCTGCTTCATATCTCGGAGCTGAATCACAGCCATGTGAAAAACGTGGAAGATGTGATTTCAGTAGGCGATGAGATCGAAGTGAAGCTTCTGAAAGTGGAACATGGCGGAAAACTCCGTCTCTCCCGTAAGGCTCTGCTGCCAAACCCGGACGAAGCGTAGTCCTGGTTTAAACTATTTATGCATAATAGCGCCTTTGAACAGAGGGCGCTATTTTTGTTTATGATTGATACTTACTACAAAAGATCTATTTTTAAGAAAATTATACATAATGAATCACTCTAAAGCGGTAAATGAAATAGATTCAGTACACAGAACCACTCTGCCAAACGGTTTGCAGGTTGTTACTGAACATATCGACAGTGTTAAAAGCGTAACGGTTGGCATCTGGGTAAAAACAGGAAGCCGTAACGAGACCGAAGAACAGGCCGGGATCACCCATTTTCTTGAGCATATGCTGTTTAAGGGAACTGAGAATAGATCTTCCTACGATATTGCCCTCAGCATGGAAGCGGTTGGCGGTTATCTGAACGCTTTCACCTCTACCGAGTATACCTGCTATTACGCGCGCTGCCTCGATACAAAACTACCGGTAGCCCTGGATGTTCTCTCCGATATGGTGAGAAACTCCACGTTTCCTGAAGAGGAGATGGAGAAGGAGAAAAAGGTGGTTATCGAAGAGATGAAGATGTACCGCGACAGCCCGGAAGATACGCTCTTTGAGGAGTTCAGCAAGCAGACGTTCCACAAACATCCGATCGGCAGGCCGGTGATTGGATTTGAAAACACAGTTTCAAACTTTTCGCGTCAGGATCTGTTTGATTACATCAGCGACCGCTATAAACCTTCAAACCTGATTGTGGCCGTTGCCGGTAATGCAGACCATAAAGAGGTGGTAGAGCTTGTATCCAGGGCGCTGGATATGGAGAGCAGGGGAGATGTGGAACCGATGGATCAGCCGCTGACGGACTATTCTCCTTTCAAAAAAGAACTCAGTAAAGCGATTGAACAGACCCACATGATCTCGGGGCGGAGAGGGCTTTATTACGACCACTCCGATAAATACCTGCTTCTGCTTGCCAATACCGTTTTAGGCGGCGGCATGAGTTCGCGTCTGCACCAGAATATTCGCGAAAAGTATGGATACTGCTACTCCATCGGCACGTTCAATCAGTCTTATACGGATTCGGGTCTGTTTGGAGTTTATATCGGGACAGATAAAGAGTATGTGGATCACGTTCGCGAACTGATCACGCGGGAATTTGAGCAGATCAGGGAGCAGCCCGTGCCCGACCAGGAACTGGCAGAAGCGAAAGCGCAGCTGAAAGGGAAACTGATGCTCTCGCAGGAGAGTACCAGCAACCGAATGACCCGCCTGGCAAAAAGCCAGATCTACTTCGATCGGTTTGT
>CAZKIZ010000299.1:0-4528 GCA_964552935.1 uncultured Rhodohalobacter sp.
AGTCGTAGTGCGAGCTTCGACTGGGCGAAAATCCGCCCGAAAGTTTTCGGGATCAGACGAGTATCACCTAGACTCCGCGCCCTTGCGGCTTGGCGGTCAAACCCTGCTCGAAAAGAGTTGTTGAATGTATTGAAATTATTTCGGTATTTAAGTCAGTATTAAAAACCATCAAAGCAGACTTTCTAAACAATTTTTACATCGGGGGCAGCTTTAGCCTAAAGAACTCTTCTTGGAATTCTTTTCTGTCACTTTATTCTGTTCGGGAGTCAAAAAATTCATCTAAAAAACCTCGGCATTATGAAACAATGGCTACGTTTTGCGCTGGTTCTCCTTCTTCTTTTTCCGTTTACACTCTTAGCTAACGATAACGACGTGATGGAGTGGGGCGAGGTACCAGCCGAGCACTGGGAAATCCTCTCTTTTCCGGAAGATGACGATGCGCATTCAATTATTCTGGGAGATTATGGGAAAACCTATATTGACCGGCGCATGGAGCTTGTTCACGAAAGGCATATACGCGTTAAAATTCTGGATGTGGATCGATCGGGCTTTACTGATATATCGATACCCCTTTACGTGGGCAATCGCATGCAGAGCATCAATCGGGTAAGGGCTCAAACCATCAATCAGAATCCCGATGGATCAGAAAGAATTGAGAGGATAAGGCGCCGTGATATACACTCTGAAACGAGTGGTGATATTGAAACTACATCTTTTGCGTTCCCCGATCTGGAACCGGGATCGATTGTTGAATATCGTTATCGGATTGAATCAAGGTCGATCACGTTTTTGAGACCGTGGGAATTTCAACACTCCAGCCCTATCCTGAAAAGTGATTACCAGGTACTGGTACCCAAAGAGGTTAGCTACCTTGTATTTAACAGGGGATATGAGGCGTTCGATAAAAATGTGATGGAGAGGGAGAGTGATAACGTTCTGATACCGGCCGATATGATGCCGAGTGAAAGTTACACCTACTACCACTGGATTCTCAGAAATGCACCCGCCATACGGTCTGAGCCCTACATTACGACAGTGTCGGATTATAAGAATCGCGTCGATTTTCAGCTTTCGGGCTACTACGACCGAAACGGGTTCTATAATAATTTTCTTACATCCTGGGATGATGTGGCTGAGGAGCTGTCTACTTCCAGGGATTTTGGCAGGCAGGTATCTACAAACCGTCGCATGCGGAGCGAGATTTCCGAACTGGTCGATGGGCTCGAAACCGATTTTGAAAAAGCGAAACGACTCTACGATTTTGTGGCTTCGGAAGTGAGCTGGAACGGCGATTTCACAATATATGCCGACGAGGGCGTGTCCGATACATGGTCTGACCTCGTGGGCAGCGCCAGTGATAAAGCACTTCTGCTGATTACACTGCTTGATGAAGTAGGAATCGAAGCGCATCCGGTGCTTATCAGCACTCGTGGAAATGGGAAAGTGGAATGGAGATATCCCCGTGTTATCCAGTTTAACCACGTACTTGTGTATGCTTCAGTAGATGGCGCTGACTACATTCTCGAGCCCCTGATGTCAGAAATACCCTTTGGAATGGTAATGCCCAATTCACTGAACGAAGGCGGTCTTATGATTAACGGCAAGACCGCAGAAATTTTGCAAATTGACGCACTTACCGGCAGCGTGCGTGATGTGCGGGCAATTGTTCAGATCGACGCTGAGGGGAAGCTGAAAGGTACTATTCAATCTAAATATTCCGGCTATGAGGGTATCCTAAACCGTTTGATGGTTGAGGAATCGAATGAGGAGGAGTATTTCATTGAGGAGACACTTTCCGATCTCCCCAACACACGAATTGTAGATCAAAGCCTGTTAAATATTGATGATCCGGATGAAATATTTGAGACACGGCTGGATATCGAGAATGATGATTATACTCTTGCCGCCGGAGACATGATCTATCTCAACCCGTTCTTTACAAATCGTATTTCGGAGAATCCTTTCACAAACCCGGTCAGGAATTTTCCAATCGAGTATGCCTATGGAGTCCAGAACGCCTATATGACAAGTATTCAGATTCCCCCTGAATACGAGGTGATTGAGGTACCTGAGGCTGCAGTTCTGCGCCTTTCGGAAAGCACAACTTTTGTGATGCAGGCTGTAAGCAATCCTCAGAATGTTCAGATAGTTACCCGGTTTGTACGAGCGGATACTAACTTTCCTGCTCAGATGTACGACGATATACGTGAATTTTACAGCGATATAGCCGGGGTTTATAATCAGCAGATTGTTTTACAAAAGAGAGCCCCAGCCGAATCGTCTGCTGGCAATAGTGATATTTCCGACACAGGGGAAGATAATTAGCAGATAGGGAACAGCTATATGAAATGGACACTTCCTGCAATTTCAGGGCTTGTATTCGCACTTATTTTAGTGAGTGATGCTTTCACCAATCCGGCAGAGGAAAAAGATCCCGACAGATTGTTATCCCTGCTTACAGGCGCCAATGCAGTTATTGAGCTGGACGAGCGTCACCTGGAATTGGATGGTGCTGGAAGTGCACGGATGGAGGTGAAGAAACGGATTAAGGTGCTGAACTCCAGTGGGGCAGGGCACTCCAATATTTCGCTCTTTTACAACAGTTTTCAGGATGTCAGCCGGGTCAGAATTGAACTTTACAACTCGGAAGGTGAGCGCCTGGACAGAGTAAGAACTCGTGATATGAGGGATGAGGCGCTGATATCAGGGTTTTCAGTCTACGAAGATTCCAGAGTGAAAACTCACCGGGTTTATCACGAAAACTATCCCTATACAATTGAAGTTACCTATCGGATCGATTACGATGGATTTATCCGTCTGCCGGCGTGGATTCCGGTTTCGGGTGAAGGTACTATGCTAAAAAAAGGGGTCTTTACGGTGACATTGCCCGACGATTTGAAGATCGATTTCAAGGCAATTGGAGTGCCAAACCCCGACCCGGTAATTGAGAGAATGAGCAGAAATGAAACAGTTTACCGCTGGGAGATTGAAGATTACCCACCTGTAAAGCGGGAAGTAATGGGACCCCCGCTGCAGAGTCTTGTTCCGGTTTTGGCGATCAGAACGGATCAATTTCAGTTGGATGGAGAGAAGGGTTCTCTGAGAAACTGGAACGATTTTGCTCTCTGGATGAACCAATTGTGGGAAGGGCGCGATGAACTTCCAGAAGACTTGAAAAGCTTTGTAGATGAGGTATTGGAGGAGGAGAGTGAGAAGAAAAAAATTATCAGCAGGTTATATCAACACCTGCAAAATTCAACACGCTATGTAAGTATTCAGCTTGGGATTGGCGGCTACCAGACCGATACCGCAGAATCTACACGAAGAAACCGGTATGGTGACTGCAAAGCACTCTCAAACTACCTGCTGGCGATGCTAAAATACGCCGGGATTGAGGCTTACCCGGCCTTGATTCAGAACGGTCAGGTTCCTTTCAAAATTGATCCTGATTTTGTTTACGTGCCTTTCAACCACGTGGTGGTCTACATACCAATGGATGGCAATGGGGCCGATATCTGGGTTGAAGCTACCAGTAATACCTACCCGGCGGGATATATCGGTTCGTCCAACTCAAACCGTTTTGCGCTCATTTTTCACGAGAATGGCGGGGAACTGATCGAGACTCCGCTGCAAACCACAGAAGATAATTACCAGTTCAGGGAGGCAGCGATTAAAATCAGCCCTGATGGCAGGATTGCCGCTGATGTGAAAACTTCTTTTGGAGGACGTCAACATGAGCAACTGCGCATGTTGAATCGCCAGATTGGAGGTTTGGGAGGCCAATCGCTGAGAAATATGATTTCCGTCTCCAACTACGACTTGCATCACAGCTCGGTAGAAGTAGATCCGCTAGAGCCGCGAGCGGAGTTTCTGTTTGAGCTTGAAATCGGATCTTACGCAACTGCAGCGGGATCGCGCCTGATCTTCCATCCCAACATGTTTGAGAGGCGTTCTCAACAGTTACCCGGCAATCCCGGTCGGAAGCAGCCGGTCCATATCAGGCACGCTTACCACGACATTGACCAAATTGCCTATACCGTTCCCGAAGGGTTCACCATTGAGGTGATGCCCGAAAACCGTCATCTGCAGTTTGAGTACGGCACATATCACACAGAGTATGTATTTGATGCCGATACCAGAACCCTTCACTATGAACGCAATATAAAGCTTAACCCGGGAATTTTGCCTCCCGGGGAGTACGATCTATACCGGGAATTTGTGAACGGCGTAACGGTAGCCGATTCTGATCGCGTGGTTCTTGTAAAAGGTCAGAACTGATCAAATCAAACCGTTTGCCGTAACCATTGCACGTATCCCGACTTTCGATTGTCCCGCAGGAATCGCTTCGCGGCATTTTTTTTCGGCTGACGAGTAAATCTGGCAATTGTTTTGACCTGCTCTTGAGTACTCGTCTGTCGAATTTTTGAGGGCAGTGGGTATTGCTGCTAAGAAATATAGATACCGAACCTTGGAGACTCGTCGGACGAAAAATCTCCCGAATGTTTTCGGGATCCGACGAATTATACAT